>JBBANY010000038.1:0-22635 GCA_040401695.1 Ilumatobacteraceae bacterium | reverse complement strand
AGCATCGTGCGTGGCTTCTTCGCGGCCTCGGTGAAAGCGCCGGGAACCGTGGCGTCGACGAGTGTGACGTCGATGCCCATGCGGCGCACCGGCCCGGCGAGCAGTGCGAGTGTTCCGCCGTACAACTGCTGTTGGGCGACGATGTGGTCGCCGGGGGAGCAGAGTGCGAATACGACCGTTGCGATGGCTCCCATTCCCGAGGCGAAGGCGAGGGCATCTTCAGCTCCCTCCAGTTCGGCGACTGCTTCTTCGAACTGGCGTACCGTCGGGTTCGCGTAGCGGCTGTACGCCTTGCCCCGGCGGCCCCGCACAATCTCGTCGTGCGTCGCCGACAGACCGTCGCTCGACCACACCGTGGAGGTGGAGATGTCGGCCGACAGCCCACGCATCCCGCGACGACCGGCAGTGATCGCGGTGGTGTCGAGGTGCTGGTTTTCGGTCACCGCGACACTCTACCGATGCAAACCCGACTGAATTGGTAGGAATTACGGTAGAGTCGTCGCTCATGCGCCCCGGCATCACCGGCCTCGAAGACGAGGCCATCACGATCATTCGCGAGGTCGCCGCGTGTTTCGAGCGTCCTGTGATCCTTTTTTCGGGCGGCAAGGACTCCGTCGTCATGCTGCACGTCGCCGTTCGGGCCTTTGCCCCCGCCCGGCTGCCGTTCGCCGTCATGCACGTCGACACCGGCCACAATTTTCCCGAGGTCATCGACTTCCGTGACCGCTGCCTGGCGGGCCTCGGCCTCAACCTGACCGTCGCCTCGGTTCAGGCGGCCATCGACGCGGGCAAAGTGGCCGACGCCCCCTCGCGCAACCCGCTGCAGACCGTGGCCCTCCTCGATGCCATCGCCGAGAACAAGTTCGATGCAGTTCTGGGCGGTGCCCGCCGCGACGAAGAGCGGGCCCGGGCAAAAGAGCGCGTTTTCTCGCACCGTGACACCTTCGGCCAGTGGGACCCGAAGAACCAGCGCCCCGAGTTGTGGAATATCTACAACACAAGCCACAAGCAGGGCGAGCACTTCCGCGTCTTTCCGTTGTCGAACTGGACCGAGCTCGACATCTGGACGTTCATCAAGGAACACGACATCGAACTTCCCAGCATTTACTTCGCTCACAAACGGCGTGTCTTCAAGCGCGGTGGCATGTTGATGGCCGACACCGAGTTCCTGCGCCCCGATGCGAATGAAGAGGTGTACGAAGAGACCGTTCGCTTCCGCACCGTGGGTGATGCCACGTGCACCGCAGCCGTGCCGTCGACTGCTTCGGGAATCGACGACGTTCTCGCCGAGACTGCGGTCGCCCGCGTCACCGAGCGAGGCGCCACGCGCGCCGACGACAAGATCTCCGAGGCCGGTATGGAAGACCGCAAGCGACAGGGGTACTTCTGATGCGTCAGTTGCGGTTTGCCACCGTGGGCTCCGTCGACGACGGCAAGTCGACCCTCATCGGACGCCTGCTCTACGACTCGAAGAGCATCTTCGAGGATCAGTTGGAGCACGTCGAAGCGGTCAGCAAGCGCCGCGGCGACGACTACGTCGACCTGTCGCTGCTCACCGACGGCCTGCGCGCCGAACGCGAACAGGGCATCACCATCGACGTTGCCCACCGCTACTTCGCCACACCCAAGCGTTCGTTCGTCATCATGGACTGCCCCGGGCACGTGCAGTACACCCGCAACATGGTCACCGGCACGTCGACGGCCGATCTCGCCATCATCCTGATCGACGCGCGCCACGGCGTGGTCGAACAAACCCGACGTCACAGCATCCTCACGTCTCTCCTTGGGGTCCCGCACCTGGTCGTCTGTGTGAACAAGATGGACCTCGTCGGTTACAGCGAAGGTCGTTTCAACGAGATCCGCGACGACTTCGAGGATTTCGCGTCGCGGCTGCAGCTGCGTGACGTCACGTTCCTGCCGATCAGCGCACTCAAGGGCGACAATGTCGTCGAGCGCTCGGACGGCCTGAAGTGGTTCGAAGGACCGACCCTGCTCCATCACCTGGAGAACGTCTACACCGCCAGCGACGACAACAAGATCGACGTGCGATTCCCCGTGCAATACGTCATTCGCCCGCGCACCGCCGAACACCACGATTACCGCGGTTACGCCGGAACGGTGGCGGGTGGAGTGCTGCGTGTCGGTGACGAGATCGTGGTGTTGCCGAGTGGCCTCTCGTCCACGATCACCGGCATCGACTCGGCCGATGGCCCCCTCGACGAGGCGGTTCCCGGGTCCGCGGTCACGATTCTTCTCGCCGACGACTTGTCGGTCACCCGCGGAGACATGATCTGCCGGCCCAACAATCGGCCCCGGGTCATCCAGGACCACGACGCGATGCTGTGTTGGCTCGACTCCAATGCGCAGTTGAACCCGTCCAAGCTCTACACCCTCAAGCACACCACCCGTTCGACGCGTGCGAAGATCGGGGAAGTGCGCTACGTGCTCGACATCTCCGATCTGCACCGCAAGACACCCGAGGGCCCGCTGTCGATGAACGACATCGCCCGCGTCACGGTCCACACGGCCGAGCCGTTGCTGCGCGACGACTACGAGCACAACCGCGTCACGGGCTCGTTCATCCTCGTCGACGAGTCCACGGGTGCAACCGCCGCGGCCGGAATGTTGCTGCCGCCCCGCGAGTGAGCGACATTCGCTGGCATCCGCAGTCCGTCGGTCGCGACGAACGGGCCAAGCGAGCGGGCCACGTTGGTGCAACCATCTGGATGACCGGCCTTTCGGGGTCGGGCAAGTCGACTGTTGCAAACGAAGCCGCCCGCATACTCTTCGACGCGGGTGCGAACGTCTATGTGCTCGACGGCGACAACCTGCGTCACGGCCTGAACGCCGACCTCAGTTTCAGTGACGACGACCGAGCAGAGAACGTCCGTCGATTCGGTGAAGTGGCTCTCACTCTGGCCGACGCCGGAGTCATCGTCCTTGCGCCGGTCATCAGTCCGTTTGCGGCCGGGCGCAACGCGGTGCGCCGGCGTCACCACGATGTGGGAGTTGCCTTCGCCGAGGTGTTCGTCGCGACGCCGGTCGGTGAGTGTGCCGAGCGCGATCCGAAGGGTCTCTACGCCAAGCAAAAGAGCGGCGAACTCACGGGCCTCACCGGCGTCGATGCGCCGTACGAGGCTCCCGAGTCACCCGAACTCGTCTTGGTAACGTCGAATCGCAGCGTGAGTGACTGCGCCGGGGAACTGGTCTCGGCTCTGTCCCACCTGTGGAAGACGCCGAATTGATGTTCACCCGCAAGCCGTACGTTTACACCGAGCGCGCCCTTTTCGTGGGTCACACTCTCGTCGCGCCGCGCGTGAAGGTCGCCTACATGCCGACCACGAAGTCGGCCTGCAGTTCGATCAAGATGATGCTCGCCGAGGCGAACGACTCGTACCGTCCCGAGAACGCCCGCTATCTCCACAGCCCGAACATCTCGATTCCGCAGGCCATCCATCAAATAGAGGTCAGTGGACTCACGCTCTTTCGCTATCTGCCCGCGAAGGAACAGGACGAAATCTGGGAGTCGCCCGACTGGTGGCGCGTCGGTGCGCTGCGTCACCCGTATGCGCGCACGTATTCGGCCTTCGAGAATCGCATTCTCATGCAGGCCCCCAGCGTGTTGTCCGACGAGGTGTGGCAGTTCTGCACCGACGACCGGGTCGACGGCAACATCGACATCGCCTCCACGTTCCGGCGCTTCGTCCACACGCTGAGAGGCAAACCCGAGCTTTTCTTCGTCGACGACCACTTCACCGCGCAATGGGGTTCGGTCCGCGACGACCACGTTCGGTACACGCACTTCTTCCGTGTCGACAAGCCGGGCGAGATGGACCGCTTCGCCAAGGAGCTGAGCGAACGTTCGGGACGCGACATCCGCCCCAAGCGACTGAACGAAGGCCTCGGGATCAAATACCGCGATGTGATGGACGCCCACACCGCCGCCATCATCGAAGAGATCTACGCCGATGATTTCAACCGTTACGGGTTCGAGCGTGAAAACTTCCCAAGCGAACCACTGAAGCTCGTCACGACCGCGCGTGAAACCCGCGCGATCGAATACTCCCGTGACATCACGCAACGCATGCGACAGATCTCGCGTCTGGCCCGGAGCCGTCGTGGATGGAAGTACGGTGCCGGCCAGGTGCTGCGCGACGTTGGCCTTCGAGCCAAACCACCCCGCGGTTCGACCAATTTCGATGTGCCATCCGAGCGAGGAGACCATTCCCGCGACCGATAGCATCGCCTGCGCGCGGTCGCTTGCGACTGTCGCTGGCGACGTGGCGGAATGGCTTACGCAGCGGCCTGCAAAGCCGTTTATCCGGGTTCGATTCCCGGCGTCGCCTCCAGTGTCGCCGTCGGTGAGGCTGACCAGCATTGGCGTACCAGTCGGTTTAGTCTTCTCGCATGTTTGTACGTCGATTCAACCTGCGCCGCTCTCTCAAGAAGGCGTCGGGTGCCGTACTGCTCGGCTGTCTCTTGGTGTCGTGTGTCGGTCCGCGCGAGGGTGCGGCGCCGAGCGCCGTGCGAACGAAGAACAATGCCTTCACTGCGCTGGCGAATGCGCTCAATGGGGCCATCCGTAACGCGGTGGCCACGCAAACACTCACGCTGGCGACGAGCAAAGGATCCATCGGCTTTCCGCTGCGTATGAGTTTCAGGGGTGTCGATCCCGGTTACGACATCGGTTACCAGACGTCGTCGGCGAATTGCCGAGTCGACGCTTCGATCGGTCTTGTCACCTACACCGGTACTTCTGCCGGAACGTGCGAGGTGTCGGCGTTCCAGTTGGACATCAATCGCGGTGGTTCGGGTGTCGTCTCGTTCGTGCCTGATGAGGTGCCCTCGGCGCTGCGAAACGGTCTGGTCGCCCATTGGCCATTCAACGACTCTGCGTCGTTGGGCTGGAACACCGTGACCGGCAAGGTCGACCTCGCTGCCACCGGTGGTGTCGAATTCCGACAGCAAGGTCGGTTCGGCGGCGGAGTTTTCTTGAACGGTCGCGACGGGTCCCTCAGAGGCTCGAGCAATGGTGCCATCTCGTCGTCTGATCTGCCGAGCGGTAATTCGCCCTACACCATGTCGGTGTGGATGAAGCCGACGACGTTCAATCGTGGTGGCCTCGTCGGATGGGGGTCATTCGACGGGCGTACGGCCGGAGCGACGAATCTGTTGCAGATGGTCGACGATTACATGCCGGCGTCTACCGACGTCGGCGGTGGCATCGTGAATGCGTGGACGGGCAATGACTTGAAATACGTCCATTGGGGTACGCGCGCATTCGAAATCAGCCCCGGTCGTCTGGCTTGTTGCATCTCATCTTTCACGGAATCCAAGTGGGTGCACGTCGCTGTCGTGTACGACGGCAAGGCCCGTCGCATCTACTACGGCGGTCGACAAGTGGCGAACGACATTCCCACCCGACCCGCTGCATTCAGTATCGCCAACTTCCGAATTGGTGCAGGGTTGGCTGCAAACGAGTTTTTCGGCGGGCGGTTGGACGACGTCGCGGTGTGGAAGCGCGCGTTGACCGAGGCCGAGGTCACGTCGCTTGCCTCCCAGTCGGTGGCCGTACCGAGTAGTTCGCTCGGCTCCGACTTCGTGCCGTATGTGCCGACACCATGTGACCAGCAGGGTGGATACTGCGAAGTGGGGGACAAGGCTCCCGATGGAGGAACGGTTTTTTACGTCGGTGACTTCAGCGACCAGCTCACGGGAGCGCCAATGAGGTACCTGTCCTTCGCCCCGACCGATCTCTTGAAGAGCATCCACGGGTCGGGCACCACCGGCCTGACCGGTTATGCGCAGAACTGTGGTGGAAAAGTCCATCCGATCCCCGAAACAGACCGCAGCGACATCGGTTGGGGTCGGCGCAATACGGTCATCATCTCCAACTTCTGCAAAGAAAGCGCCGCAGATGAGGTGTTCACCTACAAGGTCGGCGGATCCAGCGATTGGTTCATCCCATCTGCCGCCGAATTGAACGAACTGTGCAAGTTTGCGCGCAACCAGGCGACCGGAAACCTGAAGGTCGGCTGTTCGTCGGCCTCGCCATTGTCGCCCGGTTGGGCGATGGACCAGTATCACGCGTACTTCCTGTCATCGACTCAAGGAAAGACCGTGTCCGAATATGCAATCCTTGCCGGATCGATCCTTGGAAGTCTCGGAAAGGATTGGCTGACGGCCGCAATCGTCATCGGTGACAAGACAGGCGCGCTCGAAAAGGTGAACTGGGGAGGACTCCAGGCGTGGCGACTCGGGCGCAACTTCCTCGACGGCAAGCAGTACAACGACGATGGCAAGGGATCGCAGGTTCGACCCATTCGGTACTTCGCTCCGGGCGTCCAGGCTGCGTTCGGTTTGAGCACGCCAACCGGGCGTGTCGGGGCTCCGATCAATCTGACGACCAGCGGTGGCAGCGGAGCCGGCGCGGTGACGTACCGAGTCGTTTCTCCCGGAACGGCACAATGCGTTGCGAACGCGGAACGTACGAGCGTGACAGCATCGTCGGTCGGGTCATGCACCGTTCAGGCCACGAAGGGTGGTTCGGGTTCGTACAGGGTCGCCCGCTCGTCCGTTGTCACGGTCACGGTCGCGAAGGGAATTCAGAGCGCGCTGAGCCTTGCCGAAGTCAACGGAAAGGTGGCGACGCCATTGTCGCTTGCCGTCGGCGGTGGAAGCGGAACCGGCGTGTCGACTGTTGCGGTGACCGATGCCGGAACCGCGAATTGTCGCTTGGTGTCTCCCACAACGACACCCCAACAAGTCGTCGCGGACCGTGACGGCACATGCTCGGTGACACTCACGCGCAGTGGCGACGCCAACTTCGAGCCGGCAGCACCGGTGGTCGTTCGGTTGACATTCACGAAAAAGGATCAGCCGACACTTTCGGTGAACGGTGCCAGCGGTGCGCTCGACTCGGTTGTCCCGCTGACGTCGTCGGGCGGCGGTGGTATCGGAGCAGTGACGTACTCGGTTGCGCCGGGTGGAACATCGGGTTGTGTTCTCACCGCGAGCGGAACAGAAGTCACTTCCGAGAGGTCGGGAACGTGCAAGGTGATCGCGAGCAAGGCCGCAGACACCGAGTACTTGGCCGCAACGTCGTCAGCGACGGATATCGCGTTCAATCCAGTCGTCTGCACCAATGAGGGCAAGCGTCCCGATGGCTCGGCATGTCAGGTCGGCGACACCGGCCCGGGCGGTGGGCGAGTGTTCTACATCTCGTCGACTCCGATTTCGTATGCGGAAGGAGTGAGCACGGGTGGTACGTATCTCGAAGTCGCCCCGTTCAACTGGGCGGGAGGTGCAGGCGAGTATTCGAATGAGTGGTGCCGAGCCGGTGCGACGAACGTCGCTTTGGGTGACGCCATCGGGGCCGGAGCGAACAACACGTTCCTGCTTGCGATGCAGGGTGGTTGTTCGCCGAACTCAGCGGCTCAAAAGAGCATCGATGCAACAATCGGTGGTCAGAGCGACTGGTTCCTGCCCTCGATCAAGGAGTTGAACGAGGTGTGCAAGTTTGCGCATCGTCAACCCACGGGTGATGCCGCCATTGCATGTACGTCCGCCGGGCCATTGCGGGTCGACTTCTCCGCCGGAAGGACGGTCAACCAAGCGCACTGGTCGTCGACGGAGTTTGCCGCGAGTGGCTTCTCGCAGAACCGGGTCATGAATCTGGCTGATGGATCGGCTAACGCGGTGTTGCAGGGGCGTGGCTCGTACCTGATGGCTCGACCCATTCGGGCATTCGGATCGCAGAAGCCGCCGACAACGGTTCCCGCGGCCAATGTCGGAACCACCACGGTGCCGCCGTCGACGACATCGACGATTCCGATCGATTGGGCATGTGACAACGCGGGCAAGCGGCAGGACGGATCGCCCTGTCAGGTCGGAGATCTCGGCCCCGCTGGTGGTCGCGTGATTCACCAGACCACCGTCGTTTTGAATGCCGCGGGCGGCGTAAGTGCCGGAGGTCGTTACTTCGAGTTGGCCCCGGCCGGCTGGAATGGTGCTGCGCGTGATCCGTCGATGGCTCTCGGATGTTCGCAGGGATCGACAAAGACCGATCTCGGGCTCGGCGCGTCGTTGACCAAGGCGATGATCGATGCCTGCCCGACAGGATCCGGAGCGGTGCAAGCCGCAGCCGGGTTGGTGATCACCCGAAACGGACAGGTCTTCGACGATTGGTTCCTTCCCTCGAGAGGCGAGATCATTCGGATCACCGAGACCAAGGTTCCCGGGCTCGGGTTGTCGATGAACTCCGAGTACTGGTCGTCGTCATTGAAGTCGTGGTCGAGCACCGGATGGCAGGTGTCGATCAGGTTTGAATGGCCGGGCGGAGTCTCGGCCGAGCAGAGCGTCACCACAACCGCACGAGTTCGACCGATACGCGCCTTCGGCTGAGTACGAGCGGCGGCCCCGCGCTCGGGAATCATTACGATTCGTCGTGCATGGGGGCGGGCCTGAGCGATGAGACGTCGGTTTCGATTCGGGAGCAGTTGGGCGGCCCGCGACTGATTTCACTCGCGACATGGGGCATCAGTGCCGCTGTCGGATTTCTGATCGTTGTTGCTGAAGCCTTAAGGGCAAGGATGGCCGATGCACTCGGCCTTTGTGCCGTCGGCGTTGTCGGAGTCCTCGTGCCGGGGGTGATTCAGTTCGTTGCGGGACGCACCTTTGCGCGCTCGCGTGCAGCCGAGCCCGTTTCCCTTACGGTGGTGTTCGCCGTGTTGGTGCCGACGTCGGCGACTTTCTTTGTGTCGTTGTCGCTGTATGCGGACCGGGAACAACTGGACAGCTTTTCCTACGGATACGGCCAATTGCCGATCTCGATCGTGTTGGGGGTTGCCTGGTATTGCGTCCTCATTGTCATCCTGGATCTTCGAGATGCCGCGGGACGGATCATGGCGGTGCAATTGGTCGAACAGGCGCAACTCGATCACGTAGCGGTTCAGCAGGACGAGATTGCTTCGGCAATCGAGCGCGAGATTCGCAAAGAACTCGAGGTCGGGCGCGAACGCGTGGGTGCCCTTCGGCGTGATGTTGGGCGCACGAACAGCGAAGAGGTATACGAGATGGCCGCGACACTCCGAGAGGTTGCGGATGTGCGCGTGCGTGCGCTCAGTCACCGAATCGGTCGGCGGTCCGGTGGCGCAGACCTTCGGCCTGGTCCGTGGGCGATAGCGCGGACAACCTGGCAGACCCAGAAGTTCCGTCCGATCGAGTTGGGCGTTTCGATCTTTGCAGTCTTCATCATTCCCGAGAGTGAAGCGTTTGGGGTCGTCCGCGGAGGTGGTTTGTTGCTGGTTGGTGTCGCCGCATTGATGCTCATCATGCAGATCGGCAACTACGCGTTGGTGAAGTTGCCGGACCGTCGGCGGTGGGTGCTGTCGTGCGCCTTCATCTTGTTGCAGGTGAACACCTATCTCGCGAACCGTGTGCGCAATCATTGGGTCGAGGGTCACGTGACAGCGCCGTATTTTGTCGCCCAAGTGCTCTTGTCTGCTCTTTTCGTCCTGGTGTTGGCGGCCGTTCCGCTTTGGCGAAGCAGTCGACTTCGGATTTCACCGTTGTTCACTGAATCAATCGATCGGGCTGCCCGTGATGCGTATCTCCGGAACGAGCAGATGGTGCTCGTCGCCAGACGGGCCGCGCATTTGTTGCATGGCGAGGTCCAATCGCGGCTACATGCGTGTGCGATGTCGATCGACGCGGCGCGGAACTCCAACGACATCGCTGCGGTCACTCGCAGCCTTGACGAGGCACAGCGTGTGCTCGGGTCACGTCTCGTTTTGCAAGGCAAGGAACAGCGAAGTCATGTCAACCTCGTGGACGAAGTCGCACGCAAGGTCAAGCTCTGGAAGGGTCTGGTTGACATCGACTGCACGTTCGACTCGGGTGCTTCGACGCAAACAGGTGATGCTGCAATCGCCGTTGGTCGCGTGGTGGAGGAAGGAATCGCGAACGCGGTGCGCCATGGACACGCGGCGCGGATCGATATTTCGATCGTTCTCGATGCGGACCGAGTCCTCGTGACGGTCCGGGATGACGGTGACGGAATCTGCCGGTCCGTGATTGGCCATCCTCGCGGGCTCGGACTCTCGGCCATCGAGCATCTGAGTCACGGTGAGTGGTCGCTGGAGGAGGTGAATGGTCGAACGGTGCTGAGTGCGGCGGTTCCCGCGGGGACCGGAACTACGGTTGCAACATGAGGGAAGCTCGACCGATCAGGGTTCTCGTCGTTGATGACGACCCATTCAGTCGTGTAGCCATCCGATCGATGGTGGAAAGCCGCGGCAACATCGAAGTTGAGGCCGCCGAGGGTGTGGCGGCGGCCATCGAGGGATGCGAATCGTTCGACCCCGATGTTGCAATCGTCGATCTCGACTTGGGAGAGGGACCGAACGGGCTGGACCTTGTCGAGGGTCTTCGCCGGCGCAAGCCGGACATGCGGATAGTCGTGTTGTCCACGTACGAATCTCCACGCCTGTTGGGGGTCGGCTCGGATCGGCTGCCCGGCGACGTCACTTACCTCGTGAAGTCGCAGGTGACATCGGCCGATGTGATTCTCTCCGTCGTCATCGACGAGGAGAGCCCGAAGCCAGCGCCGCTCGCGGCAACCGTGTCGCAGAACTTGTCCGATACGAACCTCGAGATTCTGCGGTTGGTTGCCCGCGGAGTATCGAATGCGGAAATCGCCTCGCGGTTGTTCCTCAGTGAACGCGCGGTGGAGAAAGCGATCGCACGCCTGATCAAGGTCCTTCGGGTGCCTGCCGACAAGACGCAGAACCAGCGCGTGATGCTCGCTCAGGCCTACTTTGCAATGAGCGGAATCGTGAAGAATCCGCCACGCCCGGACTGAACAAGTAAAAGGGGTGCTGGCACGACACCGCGGTCGCTTGAACGAACTTGTGCTGCAGTCCGTGTCAGAATCCACAGGTCACAAGGGGGGCATGCCGTGGTTCGGAACATTTGGGTGCGCTTCGCGGCAGGTTTTGTGGCGGCGGCCTCGGTTGTATCAGCCTGTGGGTCGGGGGAGTCATCCTCGACTGAGGGTTCAGTGAGAACGAAGAATTCCGCTCTGGGCGTCCAGCCCGTCGCATGCGTTGTGGGTGGGGACGGCCCCGGTGGTGGAATCGTCATCAAAGTCGGTGCAACCCCAGCGGATGAGTCAATCGAGATCTCACGGGACTCGATAACGATCCCGTCCGGTAAACCGGCCGATGGTCTCAAGCGTGTTGTTGCGTTCGCGGACAACTTGTCACGAACCACCAAACCAGGTTGGTTCGTGCCCGATCTCGACACTTTGCGTGCGAACCTTGCCTTGATTCAGCAATTCAAGGGCAACGAGAGCTTTTGGTCGTCGACGCCAATCGCGGACTTGGTTTGGGCGCTGAGGCCCGGTAGTCGAGACCTGCTCATCAACGCGAATTTCATCGGTCTCTACGTCGGCGTGGCACTCAGGCGTTTCGTGGAGCAAAACGAGCCGTGCATGCCCCCAGTGACCACCACGACCGTCGCCCCGACCACGACTCTGCCACTCACATGTGCCGCAGGAGGCTTGTGTGCTGTCGGTGATGCAGGGCCCGCCGGGGGGAGAATCTTCCTGGTCAACAGGGCAAACGACGGGTCGTCCACGTATCTCGAAGTGGCGCCGGCGGACTGGGTGGGTGCGTCGCCCTCATCATCGCTCGCGGGTTCGAGAGGAGTCGTTGTGGCTCCCAAGTCGACCGCAGACGGCGCGAAGGCGTTGGCGGCGTCCTACCGCGGCGGAGGAAAATCCGATTGGCGTCTTCCCGATGTCGCGGAACTGACCGCGGTGTGTAGGTCGGTGAACAACACCTTGGCATCCGGTGAGGCCATCTGGGCCACCGATTCCTCGAAGGCAGCGGGACTATCGGTGATCGGTGTCTCAAACGGATGTCTCACAAGCTTTGTGGGTGCGACCGACCAGGCCGTGGTGCGACCCGTCCGCACGAATGCGGTGTCAGCCGCCGTACGGCAAGCGGCAGTCGACTACTACGCGGTGAACCCCACGACGACCACGACGACGACCACGACGCTGCCACCAACGACGACGTCTTCCACCACTACGACCACATCAACGACGACCACATCAACGACGACCGCATCAACGACACCGACGACGATTCGACCCACGCAGGCCAGCGCGGCACCAACAACCACGGTGACGCCAATCCCGTTGTGTTCGAACCTTCAAAATTGTGTGATCGGTCAACGCGGGCCGGGCGGCGGGATCATCATCGAGAAGCGCGGCTCCGCGGCTTTGCCCGGATACTTGGAAGTCGCGCCCGGGGGATGGGACAAGGGTGGGCATGATCCAATTGTGTCCGCATCTGCAGCCGCAGCGTCCGCATCGTCGTACCGTGGAGGGGGCTTTGCGGACTGGCGTCTCCCGACGTCCGTTGAGATCGAGTTGGTGTGCAAGTTCGCGACACGTCAGCTCGCAGTGACGGGGGCTGCGTGCCCTGCGACGACCGGCAAAATCGACCCGAGTTTCGGCGACGGAACGGGTGATCGGGGCGCGAGCTTC
Organism: Ilumatobacteraceae bacterium; assembly: GCA_040401695.1. Classification (GTDB taxonomy): domain Bacteria; phylum Actinomycetota; class Acidimicrobiia; order Acidimicrobiales; family Ilumatobacteraceae; genus F1-20-MAGs119. The sequence continues at coordinate 10,082 of JBBANY010000038.1, read as the reverse complement.
TACTGGCACGGGGCTCAACCGATTCGTGACAGGATGGACTTTGCGTCCGTTCGTCGTTCGCAGGATGACGAAGCCATGTCGTATGTACGACCCGTGCGTACGTGGACATTCGTCCCGGCGGCGACCACGACGACACGGCCGGCAGCCACGACGATCGCCCCGAAGCCATGCGCCGCGGGTGGGCCCTGCAACATCGGTGACGTCAGTCCCACTGGCGGGCTGATCGTCGACTTCTCGGGTTCGGGTGTGTCAATGACGTACACGGAATTGGCGCCAAGGGAATGGCAAAAGACGGTCGACGCTCGATCAATGGGTGAACCCGTCCAAACGCTGACGGATACGAAGAGTCGTGTCACCGCGTTTGCGCAGAGGACATCCTCCCCATGGAAGCTTCCGACCGATCGTGAAATGAGGGCAGCCTTCCTCTTCTTTGCGAACAACCCGACCTTTGGTGCCGATTGCTCTGCAAAGTTCTCCTCATGGCGAAACCTCACCATCGAGCAGCAGCCCTTCCGCTTGAACGCCTCTTCCTATTGGCTCGAGGCTTCCGGTCGGGTCAACAAGTTCGACAACTTCAACATGGCGTCCGGAGCGGCTTACTACGACGTCGCTGCAGAGTCGAAGTTCTACGGACGTCCATTCGCCGAGCGTCCGTACCGTGGTGGAGGGAACCCAAAGCCCGCAACGTGGCCACAGGCCTCGACCGGATGTGCAACCAGAACGATCCCAACCACGACAACCACCACGGTCTTTGTGAATTGTGCGGGAGGGGGATCCTGCAAGATCGGTGACATCGGACCGAGTCGTGGAGTCATCATCGGGATCAAGCGCGGGGCGACGGCGGGAGACGTCACCTACACCGAGATGGAGATCGCCCCGACCGATCGTTACGACTGTCAAAACTCGGCGTTCGGTTCGAACTGCGACGGCGGTGGCTACGACGACTTCGTCCGCACGCGTGGTCTCGGTGGAGTTTTCGACGATTATCCGACGGTTGCCGAACTGCAGACCGTCGCGCGGTCGACTGCGTTGAAGTCGCGCCTCCGACTCTTGCCCGGGTGGTACTTCTCGAGTACGTACCGTGTGTCGGCGATGGTGACCGGGGATGTGAATGCCGACAGCTTGGAAGAGCTCGGCCAGTCTCTGGAGGTGAACGACCTCACATTGGGCGTGGCCGTCAACATGAACGGGACGAAAGCCGAGACCAAAGAGGCATCGTTCGGGTTTTTCCGTGGGGTCAACATCTGGAAATGTCGTTACAGCTGCAGGTAGTCGCGTGACCGGTCTCTGATGTCTTCACGGGTTCTGTCTCGTGGAGATGCCGCGGGGTGCCAGTACGACAATCAGACGGGTTGACTTCAACAATCCCGATCGGACGGCGAAACTCGAGGGACATGAGAGGGGCAGACGTGGTTCGAAGCGTGAGTGTTCGGCGTTGGTGTGCGGTGCTGGCGGCCGGTGTCGTCCTCTCCTCGTGTGGGTCGTGCGAATACAGCTGCATTCAGAACTGATGAGTGGTGTCCAGATGAAGAAGTTCCTTGTACTTGTGGCTGTCGGTTCGCTGGCTGTCACTGCTTGTGGGAGCGGCTCGCGTGACACCGACGCCCAATCGGTCAAGAACGGAACGATCGCTCCCGTGGGTGAGACCGTCGCCAGCGGCCTCGCTCCGGAGCGAGACGGCTTTGCCTTCCCGAACTTCGGGGCGGGGGTGACTCCTGAGGAACTTGACGGTGCAGATCTCGTCGCGATGTTCGGAGGCTCGCCGGACGTGTGCAGGGGTGGAGTAACCGAACCTTGTGTGCCGACGGCGGAGGCCGCGGTGTGGGCGCGGATGGTGAACCTTGCGCGCCAAGCGGGCCACTGCGAAGGGTTCGCGGTGCTTGCAGCATCCCGTTTCGCCGAGAAAAAGTCCGAGCCAACGATCACACTGTCCCAACAGCCTGATGTGACGAACGGAATCATCCGCGCATTCGCCACGCAGTACCTGCCGTCCGTGCAGAGCGAGACGGCCGATTGGTCGCAGAGATCGATGGAGGAAAAGGTCGCCACGCTGACCGCCGACCTCGCCGACGGCAAGGTGGACTACAGCATCGGTGTTTACACGCAGACGAGTGGTCACGCCGTGCTTCCGTACGCAGTCGAGACGACAGCCGAATCACAGGCGCGCATCAATGTGTACGACTCCAACTGGCCGGGCCAGAAGCGTTGGATCGACGTCGACTTGGAGAATCAGTCCTGGAAGTTCTCGTACTCGGGGGCAGATCCTGCCAACGATCCCGAGGCCTGGACCGGAGGATCCGCCGACTTCGACATGACGTCGATGGAAACGCGCCTCAGCGGAACATGTCCGTTCTGCGGTACCGATACGGGTGTACAAAAGACGATTCTCGTTCTCCGCAGCGAGAACGCCGACTGGAGCGTCTCGACATCGGATGGGGAACTGTCGCCCAACAACCGGGACGCATCTTTCGGTACCGCCCGACCGGTGAAGTCGGCGGAGGGTGATGCCCCGGTCGACTACGTGATCGTGATCGACGCCGAGAAGCCGGCGACGTTCACGTTGCCGGGCGCCACCAGGGTGACCGGCGTGACGCCGAGTGCCGCTGTCGATTTCGACGCACCGGAAGGCTCGGATGGATCGGTCACGATCGCAAGCGAGTCGATCGAGAGTAACGACCCCGCAGTCGTCGTGACCCTTGCGGCCGGCGACCTTGCCGCCACGGCGAACGGTGCCGAGACGAAGATCGAGGTCGGCAGCGAGTCGATCACCGCGGCGGTGACAACGACCAGCGGTGAGACGATCACGCAGACCGTCGACGTCGACACACCGGCAGTCGAGATCAAAACCGAGGGCAATCCCGACCTTGCTGCGGGTGTCACCTACGAGGTTGCGGCGCAGACCGGCGAGGCGGAACTGACCCGCACCACGGTCACGACGGACGGTACCAAGACGACCGAGGTCGAGGCGAAGGTTCTCGACACCACCTCTGTGAAGCCCGTTCTCGCCCCGACGCTCCAGTACTCCGAGGTGAGCCCCGCACTGCCGCCGGCAGAGGAACGCGTTTCCCCTGTCGTGCCCACGACGGTTGCTACCCGTAACCAGGCGCTGACTACGACGACCGTTGCCCCGACAACGACCGAGGTGCCGACGACCACCGTTGTTCCGACGACGGTTGCCCCGACAACAACGGTGAAGCCGAAGGCGACGGTGAAGCCGACGACAACGACGGTGGCTGCAACCACGACCACTTCCTCCACAACGACAACGTCATCAACGACAACGACCGTTGCGACGACGACGACGACCGAGAAGCCGACGACAACGACCGAAAAGGCAACGACGACGACCGAGGCACCCGCCACAACGATCCCGGCTGTGACGCAGCCCACGACACCACCGGTGGTTGCGGCAAGCCCATGGGTCGTTCTTGCCACGGCACCTGGGAACACTCAGGCCCGTGACATGGCAGTGGACAGCGCGGGCAATGCGCACGTGCTCGGCGCGTTTTGTAACGGCTCGATCACGGTTGGTTCGACCACAGTGACCGGCGTGAATGCGGTCGGGCACTGCAACATCTCGGTCACCAAGATGCGACCCGACGGAACCGTCATGTGGGTCAAGGTCATCACGGGTACGGGTAGCCAAAATTGGGGGGAATTCGTTGACGTCGACACCAACGGCGATGTCTACGTCTACGGGTACTTCACGGGTACCTCGCTGACTGTCGGATCGATCGTTCTTGCAAACCAAGCGGCTGCCGGACATGACAATGCGTTTCTTGCGAAGTACGACGCAGATGGAAACGTCGTGTGGGCGACAATTATCGGCGGATCAACGACAGGACCAATCGGATGGGCGGGCATTTCCGTGAACAACGGGAAGTTGTACCTGACTGGCTGGCTGACCGGTCCCGGGAACAGTGTGACGTTCGGGTCAACGACACTGACGTCGACTTCGACGTACGACATGTTCGTAACGCGTATCAATACAAATGACGGGAGTCCAATGTGGGCCAACCGCTACGGGTCGTCAATACCGACTTACTGGCACGCGTCTGATGTCGACGGCGATGGAAACCTGTACGTGACTGGAAGCTTCTCCGCGGCGACGTTGCAATTCGGAACATTGCCGCCTCTGAGCAATGCGTCGACCGGGACGTCCGACCAGTTCGTCGCCAAGTTCAACCAGTCAGGTGTTCCCCTCTGGGCCGTTCGCGGCGGTGGTGCGGGTAACGAAGGCATCGATGAGTGGGGCGCGATCAGCGTCTCACCAAGCGGGCTGGCAATTGCAACCACGATCACCAGTTCGACGGCGACATTCGGCTCGACAACCGTCAGTCGGGCGGGTACCCGTTCGATCGTTGTTGCGCGACTGTCGCTAGATGGCCAATACCAATCGGCCTTCGTGGCCGCTTCCGGAGATGTTTTTCCGGTGAGCGTGCATCTTGATCCCAGCGGATCCGTCTACGTTGGCGGCTTCTTCTCGTCCACCGCCACGTTCCTCGGTGCAAGTCGGACATCAGCCGGAGGCACTGACGTCTTCATCATGAACGTGTCGGCGACCAATTCACTCGGATGGGTTCATGATTTCGGAAATTCAGCCGTCACCTATGTCGCACGTATCGGCTTGGCGCTTGGTGGTGGAGTGATCCTGAACTTCGACAATGGTGGGTCCGGGGCGGTGTCGGTCGGGTCGACGACGCAACAGATGAACGACCTCGACTCGATGATCGTTCACATTCCCTCATCAGGGGCCCTCCCGTAGCGCGGCCCCGGCGCCGGGGCGACCAAAACAAGTCTGAATTCTGGGTTAGGGTCGGCAGTTGTCATCAAATCGCGCGTTCACGCGGTAAGTCGGTTCTCTAGGCCTTGCTGCAATGTTGGTGCTTTTCGCCGCCGGTTGCGGGGAGAAGGAGGCTTTGCCGCGTTCGGTGCCCGAGGCGGGACGCGTGAAGAACGGTTCCAATGTCCTTGGTTCGGATTCGTTCGACGATTTCACCGGAGCACTGGCGATGACGATGTCAATGCTGAAAACCGAGGCGCCGAAATGGGACATCGCGGCGGAAATCGAGAAGAACGCGTGTACGCCGAGCGACCGCAACAAGAGGCCAATCAACGCGAGTCTCGAGAACTGTGTCTATTCCGACCCGACTTCGCCGTGGGTTGACTACGCGTCTCTGAGGGGCAGCGCGCGCGAGAACGCGATCAAGAGCAACCTTCGCAACTGGTTCTTCCAACTGGCGAAGTGGCCGAGAAATTTCACACGGCGTGATCTGAAGGGGACGACCTTCCGGAACATCGACCTGTCAGGGTCCCAGAAACTGGCGGATCCCGCCTACGGAGGAAAATCCGTGGGCGAGAATGCGACGTTTGCGGGTGCAAAGTTTGCAGGAGCGACCTTTCAGAACGTGAGAGTCGGAGGTTCATTCATTGCCGCGGACTTCCGTGGCTTTGCGGTGAAGAGCCTCGGCAACTTGATGGGGGCCCGGCTGGATGGTGCCAATTTTTCCGGCACCGACCTTGCGCAAATGTCCCTGCCGTCGTCGTTGATCGGTACCGACTTCTCGAAGGCCAAGGCTCAGTGGCTCGTCGTGGAGAATGCGTTGATGATCTCGTCGAATTTCGACGAGGCAGATCTCTCCGGGGCAAGACTTGCCCGAGCGACGATCGGGGGAGGCGAGCCGATGAGGCAATGGCCGGCCGAGCTTTCCGAACTGCGCAAACAAGGTGAATTCGCGCCCTACATCTCGACAATGCGCAAGGCGAATCTCAGCTACGCCGACCTGTCCGGTGCGAACCTTCAGCGAGTCGACCTTTCCGGCGCCAACCTGACCGGCGCCAACCTGGCGGGCGCGAACCTGAAAGGTGCGAATCTGACCGGCGCGAACCTGACTGGTGCGACCTTGACAGGCGCGGAGTTCGGCCTCGGAACCCCGAATATCATAGGAATTGTAGCATTCACGAACTTCACGAGTGCGGTACTCGACCGTGCGAACTTTTCGAATTCGATTGGTGGAGATCCCCTCTTTGTGAAGGTGTCCGCAATCGGTGCGAATTTCTCGGGTGCGCGATACGCCCGCGCCGACTTCTCGAGCTCCGACGTTTCCGGGGCGAATTTCTCGAATTCCGTCATCGACGGAGCGAAGTTCGCCAATGCGCTCGGACGGTGCACGTCCGACGGGTACTGCACAGATTTCTCCGGAGCGAACCTTGCCTCGTTCCAGCGCAATTTCCGTTCCGAGTTCGCGCGTTACTCCCCGGGTGACGTCTATGTGAACCGATACCCCGATTTCTCCGGTGCGAATTTCTCGAAGGCGAATCTGAGTGGCGTTGAATTCTTCACCGGAACGTTCCGCGACGCGATCTTCACCTGCGCAATGATGATGGGCACCCGCTTCCTCGCGAGTCCCGACGTCACCGGAGCCGTTTTCGGCGGTACTCCGTATGTCACGAACTTGGACTTCATGAATGGTCTGAACCCGAAGCCGGTCTTCGTGCCGACCGATTGTGGAGCACCCATTACGTTGCCCGCGGGCTACCCGAAGCCGGTGCCGACGACTGCCGTGCCTCCGACGACGGTTCCGACAACCACCGTGCCTCCGACCACCGCTGCCCCGACAACGGTTGCCCCGACAACGGTTCCCGTGCCGACGGCCCCGCCAACCACGTTCGCACGTCCGGTGGTCAAGCCCATGGTGGTCAAGCCGCTTTCGGGCAACAAGTGTGCCAACCCGGGTGACTACTTCTACCAGGCAACCGGCAAGGACGCGGGTTCGTGTGTGTTGGGTATGGCTCAAGTCGCCGAGGCCGAGCGTTGCCCTGCTGGTTATGGTGCCGACTTCGTTTCGAAGGGAATCCGGTACTGCTTCCGCATGGCCGGGTGATCAATCGCAAGGTGCGTGGACGAGCTCTCTACAGCGCATCGCCTGCTTGCTGTGTGAGCATCTCGACGATGTTTGCCGGCACGAAGTTGTTCTCGGTCGTCGCGTCGGCTTCGACCAGTTCGACCATGCGTTGAACGACCCCTTGCGGGTCCATCTGGTTGGTGGTGACGATGTCTTTCATCATGAGGTGCATGTCACGGTTGGGGGCGTTGATGGCCTTGTCGTCGAACCATTCCCACATGGTGTCGGCCATGCGGTCGTTGAAGCCCGTGTTGTAGGGGCCGGGGTTCAGTAGGCAGACGTCGATGCCCTGCGGTGCCATCTCGGCGCGCATCGACTTGCCCATGGCCTCGAGGGCGTGCTTGGTCATCGAGTAGGGGCCAAAGGCCGGACCAGCCATGACGCCGGCGATCGACGAAACGATGATGATGCGTCCGGAACCCTTCGCCACCATCTTCGGGAGGGCGGCCTGCGTGACTGCGACCGTGCCGAAAACGTTGACCTCGAACACGCGACGCAGACGTGCCATCGGCACGTCGGACATGGGGCCCGTTTCGCCGGCACCGGCATTGTTGATGAGAACGTCGATGTCCCAGTTGCGAACCTTGTCCATGTCGGCAGGGTCGGTGATGTCGACTTTCTCGACACAGATGTTCGCAGCCTCTTTGCGCAATGCCTCGGCTTGTGCCTCGGTTTCGGTGGTGGCGATGACGTCGTGTCCGCGTGCCGCGAGGGCCAGTGCAGCGCCCTTGCCGAAGCCGGAACCTGCACCTGTGATCATGACTTTCTTGCCCATGTGGGTTTCCTTTCGTTCGCCCCTCAGGGCTGTCCGATGATGACACGTACCTCGCCCATGAAGACGGGGCTTGCGTCGACATCCATGAAGTTCGGCTCGTCCGCCAGTAGTTCATCGCGCAGGCGGGCAACCTCGTCGGCGGGGGCCGTCGAGGGGACGCGGTAGATCTCGCTCACGCCGTCGAATGCGGGAGGGGCATTGCGCTCGCGCGCGAGGGGATTGTCGTCGGCGTCGGCGGGCGTGTGGTTTTGGACGTAGCGGACGAAGCCCCACACGTCGGGGCGGCCGAGGGCCCACGGTGCGTGGATGTCGTGCCAGTGGCGCCTGAACTGTTCACGGGTCGTTCCCGCGGCGCGGCGCAGAACGGCGGTGCCCCGCAGGCCGGTCTTTGGTCCATCGAGCATCGGATCTTCGTCGGCGATCCAGATGGGTGAGGCTGAGTGGTCGATGAATTTGCGCTCGTCGTCGAGAAGCGCCTGCGATGCCGCGGAGACCGCGGCGCGGTCGGTCGAGCGTTTGGTGGAGTCGACCCACAGCTCGGCGACACCGTCGAAGCAGGGCACCGAAGTCGGGCGCGCCTCGTGGAGTGTGTGGACCTGCTGATAGCGGACGATCCCGAGCGTGGGGGCATGGGAAGCAACGAGCGGCGCATGGGTGTCGAACCAGTAGGCCTGGAATTCCTCGCGCGTGAGGTGGGGGAGTCGCCGCAACGGGAAGATGATGCGCTTGCCCATTCCATCTTTCTAGTCGCTTTGTGGGATCATGCCGAATGCCCGTCAACCGCAAAGTCGTCCTGAAGTCGCATCCACAAGGCCCAGTGAGGCTGGACAACTTCGACATGGTGACCGACGAGACCACCCCGCTGGCTGCCGGAACGGTGTGTGTGAAGGTCGACTGCCTCTCGATCGACGCCTTCATTCGCACCACCCTCGATGGCGGAGGTTTCCATCAATCGGCCAAGTTGGGCGGCGTCGTGCCTGCACTCGGTGTGGGAACGGTCGTCGAAAGCGCGGATCCGTCTTTGGCGGTGGGTGACATCGTGACGGGGCCGATGTGCTCGCAGGAATACGCGGTGCTGCCTGCAGCGTTGTGCGGCAAGGTCGACACGGGCCTCGCCGAGCCGAAGGCCTTCCTCGGGGCGTTGAGCATTGCGACGGGCCTGACGTCGTACGTCGGCATGAAGTACGTGGCGAAGATCTCGGGTGGTGAGACGGTCGTGGTGTCGGGCGCTGCCGGAGCCGTCGGGTCATTGGCCGGGCAGGTCGCCAAGCTTCTCGGGGCGGGCCGTGTGATCGGCATTGCCGGTGGGGCAACCAAGTGCGCGTTCCTCGTCGACGAAATGGGCTTCGATGCGGCAGTCGACTACAAAGCGGGCGATGTGTCGAAGCAGTTGAGCGAGATCGCGCCCGACGGAGTCGATGTGTTCTGGGACAACGTCGGTGGCGACGTTCTCGACGCGGTACTGCTCAACCTTGCGGTCGAAGCTCGGGTCGTGCTGTGTGGGGCCGTGTCGCAGTACGAAAACATGGCCGATGTGCGAGGACCGAAGAACTACCTGAAGATCGCCGAGCGTGACGCACGCCTTCTGGGCTTCACGATCTTCCACTATCCCGAACGGCACGCGGAGGCGACGGCCACGATGGCCGAGTGGTTGGCCTCGGGCAAGTTGATCGTTCGCGAACACGTCGAGACCGGGCTCGAGAATTTCCCTGCGGCAGTCCGTGCGTTGCTCGATGGTGGCAACACGGGAAAGTTCCTGCTGAAGATCTCGTGACAGGTTGGCTAATCTGCCCGTATGGGGGCATTGGCTAACGAAATCGACCCGCGTGAGTTCGATTCACCGGGTTATCAGAAGGATCCGTTTCCGTTGTACAAGCGGTTGCGCGACCACCACCCGTTGTTCCGCGACCGTTTTCACAACCGTTGGTTGATCAGTCGTTACGACGACGTCAATGCAGCGTTCCAGGACAACGAAAGCTTCGACCGGGCGCTCTACAAGGTCGATGGTCCCTATGAGTTCGGTTCGTCCCATGTGTTTGGTCCGAACATTCTCGAATACGGAAACAGTGACCGCCACCGCTGGCTGCGCAACATCATCGCAGGGCAGTTCGTCGGTCAGGGTCTCGTGTCGTTCATTCCCTTCATCGAGAAGATCGCGGGGGAACTTCTCGAAGACTGCATGGGTGACGGCGAAGTGGAACTCGTCAGTCGATTCTCCAATCAGTTCCCCATCCGGGTGATCTCGAACATCCTGGGCCTGCCGCGTGCCGACGAAGAGCGTTTCGTCGGTTGGTACCAGGCCTTGATTGCGGGCCTCGGCTTCGGTGGCGAGCACCTGGCGCGGGGTATCGCGGCGCGCAACGAAATGTGGAAGTACCTCGAGCCGATCATCGAAGAGCGTT
>JBBANY010000037.1:7499-22988 GCA_040401695.1 Ilumatobacteraceae bacterium | reverse complement strand
TCACGTTGATCTCGCTGCTGGTTCTCGTCGTCTATCGCCGCACTCGTGCTCGTCGCGATCTACACGACCGCGCAATACACGGGCAAGGGCGTCACCGCCTCGATCAGCCCGAACACGTGGCGCGACCTCTGGGACACGTTGCCCGGAAAAGCGTTGCTCTTCCGCGTTCTCATCTCGCTCTTCACCATCTGGGCCGTGTGGAACCCGCAACACGTTCTCGACCCGGGCACACAGTTGATGAGCGTCGGCATCATCGCCGCACTCGCCGTCACCTACGGTTTCGACCGCACCGGCGGGCGACTTCCACCACTCGGCTACGCATCCGGGGTTCTGCACATGGTTGCCGTGTCGGCGTGGTTCGGTGGTCTCGTGCTTCTCGCACGCGTCGTGCTCATCGGACCTGGCGATGTCGATCTCGTACAGGCGGTTCGTGGATTCGGACGCATCGCAACGCGCGCCATGCCTCTCGCAATCGTCACCGGTGTCATTGCGACCTACCGATTCGACGGCTTCGGCCTCGTCACGAGCCAGCACGGCCGTCTCGTCACGCTGAAGATTCTCGTCGTCGGGTTCATGGCGTACGCAACGTGGGTGACGCGCCAGTTCGTGCTGACGCGCATGCAACGTGTCCCCGCGCTCGACGAACGCATGGCCGCGCATTTGCGACGTGCGGTCGGCACCGAAGCAACGGCCGGTGTGGTGGTGCTCGCGCTCACGTCGTGGATGATGGCAACGACACCGATCCACTATTACGAAGCGCCGCGCGACGACGGCCCGCGTTACGCGTTCAGCGAAGAGTTGGAAAATGATCGCTTCCGCGTGCGCTTCTCGGTCAGTCCCGCAACGACGGGCCAGAACCAGATCCTCATCGAACTTTTCGAACCGCGTCGCATCCAGGAATTCACCGTGCGCATGACGCCGAAAGCTCCGGGCTACGACGGATACCTCATCAATGTGCCACTCACACGCCGTGGTGCAGCACTTCTCGGCGACACGGGCAACTTCACACTCGCCGCGCCCGGCGAGTGGAGCGTCGAAATCTCGGGTACCACCACAACCGGAGACCTCGAGCCGCTGTCGAGTGCCTTCACACTCAGCGACCCCGCGGCCACCACCACCTCGTCGCTGCCACCCGGCGTCACCAGCCCGTCGACGGCCCCGCCCGTCGCCCCCGTGACGACGCTTGCCCCGGTGGCCGAAACGACGACACCCCCGACTCAGACGACTTCGCCCCCTACAACGACTGGCTAGTAGCGTCTCGCGGGTGAGCGACAACCCCATGCACGCGAAAATCGAGGACCTCCGCCAGCGCAAGCACGAGGCCTACAACGCCGGATCGCCCCGCTCGGTCGAACGCCAGCACGAAAAGGGCAAGATGCTCGCCCGCGAGCGCATCGACTACTTCCTCGACCCGGGTTCGTTCCAGGAACTCGACCTCCTCGCCCGCCATCGCGCCCATGCGGCCGGCCTCGAAGAGCGCCCCTACACCGACGGCGTCATCACCGGTTGGGGAACCGTCGAAGGCCGCAAGGTGTTCGTGTTCTCCCAGGACTTCACCGTGTTCGGCGGTGCGCTCGGCGAGGTCTTCGCCGAAAAGATCCACAAGCTCATGGACCTCGCCTTGAAGGTCGGCGCCCCGGTCGTCGGCCTGAACGACGGGGCCGGCGCGCGCATCCAGGAAGGCGTCGTGTCCCTCGCCAGCTACGGCGGCATCTTCTACCGCAACGTGTTGTCGTCGGGCGTCGTGCCGCAGATCTCGGTCATCCTCGGCCCGTGTGCCGGTGGCGCCGTGTACTCGCCCGCGATGACCGACTTCATCTTCATGGTGCGCGAGAGCAGCCACATGTTCATCACCGGCCCCGATGTCGTGAAGACGGTGACCGGCGAAGACGTCACGCTCGAGCAGCTGGGTGGCGCAATGAGCCATGCATCGAAGTCGGGCGTCGCAACGTTCGTTTCACAGGACGAAAAGGCCTGCCTCGACGACGTGCGCTACCTGCTCTCGTTCCTTCCGCAGAACAACCTCGAGGATCCGCCGACCGTCGAGTCGGGCGACGACCCGAACCGCGAGTGCCCGATGCTGCGCGACATCCTGCCCCCGTCGCCGAACCAGCCCTACGACATGAAGAAGGTCATTCGCGAGGTCGTCGACGACGGCGAGTACTTCGAGTACTTCCCCTACTGGGCCAAGAGCATCACCTGTGGTTTCTCGCGTCTGAACGGCCAGGTGGTCGGTGTCGTCGGCAACCAGCCGATGGAGTTCGCCGGTGTTCTCGACATCGAAAGCTCGGAAAAGGCCGCCCGCTTCGTGCGCACCTGCGACGCCTTCAACATTCCGCTCATCACCTTCGTCGACGTTCCCGGCTTCCTTCCGGGCGTCAACCAGGAACACGACGGCATCATCCGCCACGGTGCGAAGTTGCTCTACGCGTACTGCGAATCCACCGTGCCGCGCATTCAGATCATCACGCGCAAGGCCTACGGTGGCGCGTACGTCGTCATGAACTCGAAGTCGATCGGTGCCGACCTCGCCTACGCGTGGCCGACCGCCGAACTCGCCGTCATGGGCCCGCAGGGCGCGGTCGAAATCGTCTATCGCCGCGAACTGCAGCAGGCCGCCGATCCGGTTGCGCGCCGCGCCGAACTTGTCGCCGACTACACCGAGAAGTACGCCAACCCGTACAGCGCGGCCGAGCGTGGCTACGTCGACGACGTCATCGACCCGGCAGAGACGCGCATCAAACTCATCAACGGCCTGCAGATGTTGCAGACCAAGCGTGAAGAACTGCCGCGCCGCAAGCACGGCAACATGCCGCTGTAGCCGGCGTCGATGAACTCACTGCCGCCCCCCGATCCCTCGACGCGTGTCGCGTGGCAGTACGCGGGTTTTTGGGTGCGGTTCTTTGCACGCATCGGCGACAACATCGTCGCCCTCATCTACGCCTCGCCGATCCTCGTCGGTGGCATCTTCCTCGTCGCGCTCGGCGTGCAGAACTGCGACACCACGAACGACTCGATCACCTGCACGTCCGACCAGATCGAATGGACCCCCATCGGGCTCGGCATCGCCGCACTCGTCGTCGGCGTGGTCTTTGCGTTCGTCGTTCCCATCCGCTGGGTGGCAAGGTCCGGTGCCGGCCCCGTGTCACGCCGCATGCGCGTGCGCGTGGTGTGCCGGCGCACCGCACAGCCCATCGGCACCGGCCGGGCCGTCGGACGGCTCCTCGGGTCGTTTGTTTCGGGCTGGGTTTTCTACCTCGGCTACCTCTGGATGCTCTGGGATTCGGAAAAGCAGACGTGGCACGACAAAATGGTGTCCTCGGTGGTGATCCGCGCATGAACCAGAACGTTTCCATTTCCCCGTCTCCCTCAGAGGAAGAAGCAGCCGCAATCGTCGCTGCCCTCAGTGCGGCGATGCCGGTGGGTGGAATGGTCGCCTCGCCACTGCGCGATCGTCGCAGTGCGTGGAAGTTCAGTGGTCGTTGGTGGGCACGCCCGTCCACGGCGCGTCGCGACCGGCCCTGGTTCTAGGCGACAAGGTTCCGGGTCGGCACGCCGCGATGTCACGGCTTCCGCTCGCCGACATCCGCGTCGTCGACATCTCGACGGTTCTCGCCGGACCGAATTGTGCGCGCTACCTCGCCGACTACGGCGCCGACGTCATCAAGGTCGAACACCCCGACACGGGCGACTCGATGCGCAACATGGCGTGGCGCGACCCGCGCGACGGTACCGGTCTGTGGTGGAAGATGGTCAACCGCAACAAGCGCACCATCGCACTGAATCTCAAAGTCGATGCCGACCGTGAGGTGTTGCTCTCGTTGCTCGACGAGGCACACGTGCTAGTCGAGAACTTTCGTCCCGGCACGCTCGAACGCCTCGGCCTCGGTCCCGAGGTGTTGCACGCGCGCAATCCGAAACTCATCGTCACGCGCGTCACCGGTTTCGGCCAAGACGGCCCGTACGCACAGAAAGCAGGCTTCGCCTCCATCGCCGAAGCCATGAGCGGGCTGTCGGCGATCAGCGGTGAGGCCGACCGCGGACCCTTGCTGCCACCCATCGCGTTGACCGATGAAGTCACGGGCGTCGTCGCCGCGTTCGCGACGATGGTCGCCCTGCATGCGGGCGAAGGCCAAGTGGTCGACGTGTCGCTGCTCGACAGCATCTTCCAGATGATGGGACCGTTGCCCGCGCTCTATGCCCTCACCGGCGAGCAACAACAACGTCTCGGCTCGGGCATTCCCTACACCGTTCCGCGCGGCACGTTTCAGTGCAGCGACGGCAAGTGGGTCGGCATCTCGACTTCCAGCGACTCGGTGGCCGCGCGCGTACTCGCGCTTCTCGGCGTCGCCGACGACCCGCGCTTTGCGACGTTCAATCTCCGCGTCGAACACCGTGAAGAAATCAATTCACTGCTCACCGCGTGGTGCGCGCAACGCACGCAGGCCGAGGTGATCCACATCTTCGAGGAAGCCGACGCGGCCGTCGGGCCCGTCTACGACATGGCCGACATCGCGCGAGACCCCCACTTCGCCGCACGTAGGATGATCGAACAAGTGGAGGGCACGCCCATGCAGGGGCTGGTGGCGCGCCTTTCGAAGACACCGGGTGCACTCCGCTGGCAGGGAAAGTCGAAAGACGCCGACGGCAAGGACATTCGCGAACACGGTTGGGGGTAACAACATGGCAATGTCCCGCGGCGCGAAAACTCTCGCGCTCACTTCGACGGGCATTGCGCTTGTCTCTCTCGACGTGACGATTCTCAACGTCGCATTCGGCTCGCTCCTCGCCGAGTTCGGCGCCGACACGCGCCGCGAGCTCACGTGGCTCTTCTCCGGTTACAACATCGCCTACGCAGCGACCCTGCTCACCGCCGGACGCCTTGCCGACGCTTACGGCCGCAAGAAAGCCTTCATCCGCGGCCTCGTCATCTTCGCCATCGGCTCGGCGTTGTGCGGCATCGCACAGAACCCCGAAATGCTCATCGCCTCGCGCGTCTTGCAGGCCATCGGCGGGGCCATTCTCTCTCCCGCATCGCTTGCACTCGTTCTGCCGGAATTCCCCGTCGAACGACGCAGCGCCGCCATCGGTATCTGGGGTGCCGTCGGAGGTCTGTCGGCTGCGCTCGGACCGATCATTGGTGGTGCGCTCATCGACGTCGCCAACTGGCGCTGGGTCTTTTTCGTGAACGTACCCGTGTGCCTCGTCGCTGCGGCCATCGGCGTGCGCTTCCTGCGTGAAAGCCTCGACGAAACCGCCCGAAAGCACGTCGACGTGCCCGGGGCGTTGCTCGCCGTCCTCAGCGTCGGTCTTCTCGCTCTCGCGATCGTGCAAAGTGACGAGTGGGGCTGGGCCACGCCCACCACCATCGGCATTCTCGCCGGTGCCGCGGTTGCCAGTGCCGCGTTCGTCGTCACGTGTCGACGCAGCACCGCACCGGTTCTCGACCTGCGATTGCTCAAACTTCCCTTCGTCACGGCGTCGACGCTTGCCGGCCTCGTTTTCTCCGCCGGTTTCTTCGCGATGATCTTCGTCAACACGCAGTGGCTCCAGGCGGTGTGGGGATACGGCGTCCTGAAGTCGGGTTGGGCAACGGTGCCAGGGCCGTTCATGGCGGCGCTCGTTGCCGCACCGGCGGGTCGCGCGGCACAGCGCTTCGGTCATGGCAAGGTCATTGGACTCGGTTGTTTCATCTTCGCCGCGTCGATGACACTCATGAACATCTTCATGGTGAAAGAACCGTCGTTCTGGACGCACTTCTTCCCCTACAACGTGATCAGCGGCTTCGGTATCGGACTCAGCATCTCCACGTTCTCGAGCGCGGCGACCGCATACCTGCCCCACACACGCTTCGCGATGGGTTCGGCGCTCTCGAACACCGCGCGTCAGGTCGGTGCTGCGCTCGGTCTTGCAATCGTCGGCTCACTGCTGACTGCTGCCGTGAAGAGCAGGGACGTCGCCCACGGCGTGCAACAGGGATGGGCCTACGTGTCGATCACGATCTTCCTTGCCGGCATCGTGATGATCGCGCTGTTCCGCAAACCCACGAACGAACAACTCGCCGTCGCAGCGGCCTGACGAGTCAGTTCGCGCCGACGACGCCGACGGGACACGACACTCCCGTGCCACCCAACCCGCAGTAGCCATTCGGGTTCTTGCCCAGGTACTGCTGGTGGTACGGCTCGGCGTAGAAGTAGTCACCGGCCGGTGCGATCTCGGTTGTGATATCGCCGTAGCCCGCGCGGGTCAGCAACACCTGGTACGCGTCGCGGCTCGCCGTCGCTGCCGCACGTTGGGCATCGGTCGTCGTGTAGATGGCACTGCGGTACTGCGTGCCGACGTCGTTGCCCTGACGCATGCCCTGCGTTGGGTCGTGTGATTCCCAGAACACCGCGAGCAGTCTCGAGAACGACACGACGGCTGGGTCGAACACCACCAACACGACTTCGGTGTGACCGGTCAACCCCGAGCACACCTCTTCATATGCGGGATTCGGCGTGTATCCACCCGCGTAGCCAACCGACGTCGACCACATACCTTCGGTCTGCCAGAACTTGCGCTCGGCACCCCAGAAACAACCCAGGCCGAACACCGCGGTCTCCATCCCGTCGGGCCACGGCCCGACGAGTGGATTGCCGTTCACGAAGTGTGCGGCGGGCACGGGCATCGTCTGGTCGGTGCGACCGGGCAACGCATCGGCGGGTGACACCATCTCGACTTTCTTGAAACCGAACATGTCCGTGACGGTACCGCCGACGGCGCCTCCGCCTGCGAACCGACATGCCCCGTTTGCTAGGAAATTCACATGCCAGTCCCCATGCCCGTCGCGTTCATCGGCCACGGCAGTCCCATGAATACCCTCGAAAACAACGACTTCACGGCCGCGTGGGGCCAGTTCGGCGCACTGTTCGCAAACGCCGAGCATTCGCGTGCGATGAACGACCTCGGCATGTACGCCACCCCACGGGCGATCCTGTGCATCTCGGCCCACTGGGCGCCGACTCCCGCCGGTGCCACGCTCGTGCAGACGAGCGATGACCCGAAGATGATCCACGACTACTCCGGTTTTCCGCCCGAACTCTCGCGGTTCCGCTATCCGGTGGCCGGCGCGCCCGGAGTCGCGCTGCGCGTCGCCGACCTTCTCCGACCCATGTGCGCACCCGCGCCGATCGGCCGCACCACCACGTGGGGTGTCGACCACGGCACATGGTCGGTGCTCGCCCACGTGTTCCCCGACGCCAACGTTCCGGTGACGCAACTGTCGATCGACTTGTCCCGGCCCGCGGCCTGGCACGTCGAGGCGGGACGCAAGTTGGCCGTACTGCGACAGGAAGGCGTGCTCATCCTCGGCAGCGGCAACATCGTCCACAATCTCGGCGCCATCGACTGGTCGGTCGATGCACAGGCCCACCCGGCCGCCATCCGGTTCCACGACTTCATCGTCGACACGATCGAGCGTGACGACATCGCCGCAATCGAACGGTGGCAGGAACACCCCGACGCGGCCTATGCGGCACCGACGCCCGAACATTTCCTGCCTCTTCTTTACGTGCTCGGTGCACGCGCAAAAGGAGAGCGGCCGAAGGTCATCACCGACGGCTACGTCTATTCGTCTCTTTCCATGTACTCCGTGCGCTTCGGCTGACATTCCTGTCGCGCGCCCCTAGGGTGGGTGCATGGAAATCGAAATGGTCGTCGAGATCCCACAGGGGTCGCGCAACAAGTACGAAATGGACCACGACACCGGTGCAATTTGGCTCGACCGGACGCTGTTCACCGCAACGCAGTACCCGCTCGACTACGGGTTCTTTCCGCACACACTGGGCGAAGACGGAGACCCACTCGACGCGCTGATTCTCCTTCCGCAACCCACGTTCCCGGGTTGCCACGTGTGGGCGCGCCCCATCGGTGTGTTCTGGATGCAGGACGAAAAAGGTCCCGACGCGAAAGTGTTGTGTGTACCCGCGCGCGATGCGCGGTACGAAAAGTTCAACGACTTGTCCGATGCACCCGATTTCCTTCTCGCTGAAGTCGCGAATTTCTTCGAGGTCTACAAACTCATCGAACCGGGCAAGGACTCGCAGGTGGGCGGTTGGGCCGACAAGGTGGCGGCCGAGAAGGAGATCCAGGCGGCCCTCGCCCGTTACAAGAACTGACCCGAAAGGACGGTGCCCATGGCTCTCGTCTCATTCCAGGATCGCAAGTCATTCGGCGAACAACTCGACACACTCGTGGCCGACGGTCGCCTCACACGCGTAGAGGCCGATGATCTCGAGATTGCGCCACGCATCTTCATACCCCTCCGCGAAGTTCTCGGCTACCTCGGCGGTCTCGTCATTCTCGTCGGTGTCGTGTGGACGACCACGGCCGCACTGGAAGACGCATCCCCCATGTCGATCGCCGCGTTGCTCTATATCGCGGCGGCGATCGTGCTGTCACTTGCCTTCTGGATGCAGGTCCGCTTCGCGCGCGCTGACAACGTGCTCGGCCGTCGCGGCGGTGAAGTCATCGAGTTGCTCGGCTCGGCCGCTCTCGTCGCCGCGGTCGCCATCACGTTGAACGAGCAGAACCTGCGTGGTGAACATGTGGTGCTGTGGATCGCAGTCCCGGGTCTTGTGTGGTCGTTCCTCCGTCTCGAGCGTTCCATGTTCGCCGCCACGATCGCATCGTGCGTCTCGTGGATTGCGGTCGTTGCGGCCTCGGTGTCGTTGCTCGATGCGGGCGATTCGTGGACTGCGGTGATCTTCACACTCGGTGGTTTCGTGCTCTTCGCTTTCAGCCTGTCCGAGCCACCGTTTTCGTTCGCACCGCACGCGGTCGGTGTGCTCACCATGATCTTCTCGTCGAACGGCATCAACGGTGCCGACCGCAGCGCATGGTTGACCCTGTTCCCGCTGGCGGTCGCCGCTCTGCTGTTCCTCTACGGTGCGGCCGGATCGCGCCTCGAGGTCATGCTCGTCTCGGGAATCGCCGTCACCGTCGATGTCGGGATTCTCGTCGGTCGGTCAATCGAAAGCGATGTCGTGAGCGGACTCGTCGTCACCGCGGTTGGTGCCGCACTGCTGGCGGCCAGTATCTACACCGTCACTTCGTCACGACGATCGTCACCGACTTCGTCGTCTTCGGCGTCGATTCGAACTTCGCCGTCGTGACACTCAGTTGACACGTCGTCACGCGCCTCGGCGCGGTTATTCGTGTGTTCGATTCGTTCAGGGTGCAACCGCCACGAACTTTCCACGTCGCCTTGCCGCGCGAAGCCGGTCGCACGTACGTGGTCGGCGATGCAACACGTCCCAGTTTCAGGGTGACGATCGGCTTGACGCTGATCGACTCGGCCGAGGCTGATCCGGCTGCTTCTTCACCCTTCGGGGCGACCGAGACGGTGTATGCCACCGACGGGTCGAGACCGCGAATGATGCACGAACCCTCGTTCGACGTGCACGTGCGACCGCCCGGCATTGCGATGGCCGTGACGTAGCCCTGCTTGGCGGCGGGCTGTGACCACCACACCGTCAGCGATCTGTCGGCCACGGCCTTGACTGCCGTCAGCACGGGCTTCGTGGCGATCACCGTCAGACCGCTGTCGACGGGTGTTGCGGCCTGGCGTTCATCGGCGGTCTTCGCCGCGGCCTCCGCGGCACCATTGGACTCGCGCTGTGCTTGGGCGGTCTCGCGTTCCTGTCGCGGTGTCGCGTCTCCCTTGGTCTGTTCGGCGGCATCGGGTGCAACTGCACCCATCGCGCCGTCGACCACGCCGGCCGCGGTGAGGCGCAGCACCAACACGTCGACATCCGCTTTGAAGTCGCTGATCGGTGCTGCCAGATACACACGCGCTTCGGCGTCGACCGCACCGACGAGTCGCACGCCCGCGCTGTAAAGAGCGTTCGTCGTTCCGTCGAACATCGCCACACCGTTCGTACCGAACGTGGCATCGGGCGCGCCCGCCAACGTGAACTTTGCGATGACCGCGCTCGATGTCACGTAGTCCTCACCGTCGAAGACGTCGCGGTAACCCACCACGTACAGATTGCCCCGCGCGTCGACCGAGTAGTCGGTCACCCCCGTGAAACCGACGGGAACAAGGTCGGCGACTGCTGTTCCCGTGCCGACCGCCTTGCCGAGAGTCGTGAACGCAGCCCACGACACGGTGTGCGGCGCCTCCGAACAGTCCTCCGCGTCGTCGACCGACTTCGGGTCGTGGTCGATGACGAGCAATGCAACCACTCCGGGTCCGCTTTCCAGAACCTCGTCCCATCGACAGTCGTCATCGCGACGAATCCCGGAGACTGTCGCGTGGCCGTTGGTTCCGAAACCGACGTCGACCGAGCCGTTGTCGACGTTCACCTTGTACAGGCGTACCTCGCGACCACTGTCACTGAACACATCGGCGCGCAGTGCGAGCGACGAATCGTCGATGCGCGCCACGGACTTCTTGTCTGCGGAGTAGGAGGAGATGCCGAGCGGCAACGACAAGGGCACCTCGCGCGGGTCCTCACCGGCATCGGACACGAGAACCATGTTCGGTTCGTAGTCACGTCGGGTCGACCCGGTGGTGGCAAGGCGTCGTGCGCCCAGCACATTCGCGGCATCCACCCACCGCACGTTGAACGTGTTCAATACGTTGTTCTCTTCGATCTCTTCGGATTCGTACGTGTTGAAATCACCACCGAACGTCGACGGCTCACCCACAACCGCCGACCCGTCGGGAGCAAAGGAAAGAACCTGATAAGGCGCGTCCCCAAGCAATGTTCGGGCAGTGTGCACGACCACGTGCACACCGGCTGCGTCGACTTGCATCGATTGCACGGTTGTCCACGAGCCCTCGGCAGGCGAGATGTCGATGAGGGCGCGCACCCCTGGCACGTCGTCCACGTTGCAGAGCTGTTCGTCGAAACAGATCACTGACGAGGTCACGCGTTCAGCGGTGTCGTTGTAGATCTCGACCGAAAACCGCTTGCCTTCGGATGACAGATCGGCAACGAACGCGCCCGTTCGCGACATTGCTTTGTTTGCCGTGCGAAACGGCACGTTGATGGGTCGCACCGTCACACCCTGTGTCGGCGATGCAGAGGTGAAGGTGACGGCATCGTGCCCGTGCTCGTTCTGCGGTGTGTATCCCGTCCCGTACGGCACACCGGTCATGTGGACGTCGAGCGAGTTGTCGATGTCGAGAATCGCATTGCGCACACCGACACTTTCGAGACCCGTCCTGAGAGAGTTCACATACGCGCCGTTTGCGGCATCCATCGTGATCGGCCCACCCGAACGCGGCGCCCGTGCGACCAGTCCCGTCAGTTCGACTTCGTCGGGCCTCCACGCCTTGATCTTCGTCGGGTTGGGAATCAAAGAAGTCACTGCAGCGCCGATCATGCCCTTGACCGTGCTCAGCCCCGGGTCGGCCAATCTCACGTTCCACAACGCATTCGTGCCGAAACTGGCGAGACTGCCGCGCAACGAGATCGTGCCCGAGCCACCCGCGCCAACCTCCGTGTCGAGCTTGCCGTCAGCCGCGAAACCCGCGATCACCAGGTCCGTTTCGGTGTACGAGTCGTTCGACGTGTCGTAGGCCAATCCGGCCACGACGAGTCGCGGTTTGCCATCGTCGCCCATTTCACGAAGTGCAATGTCGTGCACGTCGTCGATGCCCGTCGACTTTGGTACAACGATGCGACCCTTGTCGCCGAGCGTCGTGTTGGGCCGTCCCGACGGCAGGTCGTAGAACTCGATCAAGCCGGCCGAGTCGCCGTTTATCTCGGCGGTCGGAAACGACACCGCGAGCAGTTCACGCGACACGACCGTGAAGGCGTTCGGGATGTTCACCCACTCACTCGACTTCACCGGCATCTCGATCGACACCCGACCCGCATTACCAAAATTGCGCATCGGGTACGAGGCCGGGTCGTCTCCCTCGGTCGTAAATCCATCGATGTGCAGCGTCGTCGACACTTTGTCGCTGACGGTACGACTGACTTTCGTGACAACGAAGAGGTCGCGGAAGTTCGCGACCCGTCGCCCACCAACCTCTTCGTAGCGAACGCGACGGAACACGCGCGTGTCGAACCGGGTCTCCACGTTCTCCGTCAACCGTGCCGACGCCACGCCACCACCATTTTCACCGAAGCCGGACGTACCGACGTTGCGGTCGCGGTCGTCATCGTCGGTAGCCGTGTCGGCCGGAGGACTGTCCGTCGACACGGTGTCGGTCGTGTTCTCCGCGTTGTCACCACAGGCCGCCGCGAGCAGCGTCGCCACGACGACGAGCCCGAGAATTTTCTTTGCTTGCCTCACGTCCGGCCCCTGTCGCGTCATCTGAACTGACATTCAGGCTACGACGGCGGGCCGGCACAAACCCGTCGGGCCCCGCGCGGTTAGCCTCGCTCGCATGTCGCTACGGGGAAGGGCTTTCATCGCGGGTGCGTTCGAGCACCCGCTGCGCACCATTCCCGACAAGACCGTCGCCCAAGTGCACGCCGAGGTCGCCGCCGGCGCCCTCGCCGATGCCGGTCTCACCTTCGCCGATGTCGATGGATACTTCTGCGCGGGCGATGCACCGGGCTTCGGGCCGTTGTCGATGGCCGAATACATGGGAATCTCACCGACCCACATCGACTCGACGGAGACCGGCGGCTCGTCGTACATCGTGCACGTGCAACACGCCGCCGAGGCGATCGCAGCGGGTCACTGCAAGGTCGCCCTCATCACACTCGCCGGTCTGCCACGGTCATCCGGCGCGGGCATCGCCGGCGCGGGCCGTTTCGGCAACTCCCCCGAGGTGCACTTCGAGAACCACTTCGGCATGTCGATCGTCGCCGGCTACGCGATGGCCGCCCGACGCCACATGCACGAGTTCGGCACGACTTCTGAACAACTCGCAGAAATCAAGGTTGCCGCCTCCACCCACGCACAGCACAACCCGAACGCTTTCCTGCGCGACGTCGTCACCATCGAAGAGGTGTTGTCGTCGCGCATGGTCGCCGATCCTCTGCACATGCTCGACTGCTGCGTCGTCACCGACGGCGGTGGAGCGCTCGTCGTCGTTGCACCGGAGATCGCAAAGTCGCTGCAACGCCATTGCATTCCGGTTCTCGGCACAGGTACCGGCGTGAAGCACGTCGACAACGGTCGCATCGACCTCACCCACACCGCAGCTGTGCAATCGGGACCGCGCGCCTTTGCGGAAGCCGGCGTGTCTCCCGCCGACATCGACTACGCATCGATCTACGACAGCTTCACGATCACGGTTCTCGTCGCCCTCGAAGACCTCGGCTTTTGCGCCAAAGGTGAAGGTGGTCGCTTCGTCGCCGATGGTGCCCTGCAGGCACCCTTCGGGCGGTTGCCTTTCAACACCGACGGGGGCGGTCTGTGCAACAACCATCCCAGCAACCGTGGCGGCATCACCAAGGTCATCGAAGCGGTCCGCCAGTTGCGCGGCGAAGCGCACTCCGCGGTGCAAGTGCCCGACTGCGAGATCGCCCTCGCCCACGGCACTGGCGGCAACCTCGCCACCCGCATGGGTTCGTCGACTCTCATCCTCGGGAGAAGCCTGTGATCGCCCCGTTCCTGCCTCTCGCCGACGTGGAAACCACGGTCGAGAACCAGCCGTTCTGGGACGCATTGCGCGAAGGCCGGCTCGACCTTCCCTTCTGCGCGGGTTGCAACGCATTCGTTTGGTATCCACGCGCCATCTGTCCCGCGTGCCACAGCGGCAAGGACATCATGTGGCGCACGCTCCCGGGCACCGGTCGTGTCTATTCGTACAGCGTCGTCGCCAAGGGTTCGGGCCGTTGGAAGGAATCCGGGCCGTACGTTGTTGCATACGTGCAACTCGACGCAGGGCTCGACGGCGTCGACGGTCCGCGTGTTCTCACCAACATCGTCGGTGATCAACCACAACAAAAAGTAAAGGTCGATGCCGCAGTCCGCATGATCGTCGACTCCGATGTGAAGAACGATCCGAAGCGCGGCGACGTCGTGAGAAATCTTCTCCGATTCACGCTCGCGTGACTTTTTGTTAAAAGCACGTGATCAGCGTGTTCCCACCTTTCACGCAACGAGGGTCGCACCTTAGATTCGACGCAATCGCAGATGTGTCGTCGACGCATCCGTGATTTCCGGACACCACCCACATTCCCAGGAGGAAAACTTGACCAACCGTCGTTCACTCAAGCGTCGTTCATCCAAGTGGTTGGCACTGTCAGCAACCGTCGCCCTCGGCGTCGGTCTCGTCGCATGCGGCGACGATGACGGTTCCAGCACCGAAGACACAACTGCGGCAGCCGACACCACCGCCACCGCCGACACCACGGCAACGGCCGACACGACCGCCACCGCGGAAACAACCGCACCCGCTGCAGCCACCGAACCCGGTTCGGTGTCGTGGGAAACCAACTTCACACCATGGGACGCCAGCGCAGAGGGGCGTTCGTGCCGCGCAAGCGAGGACGAGCCGCTGAAGGCTGCATGGGTGTACGTCGGGCCGATCAATGACGGCGGCTGGACGACGGCGCACAACAAGGGTCGCGAGGCCGTACAGGCCGAGTTCGGTGACCAAATCATCACCACCTACAAGGAGAACGTTCCCGAAGGTGACCAGACCCTGCAGGTGATCGAAGACCTCGTCGCCGATGGCAACACGATGATCTTCGGAACGTCGTTCGGCTTCCAGGACGCCTTTGTCACCGCAGCCGAGAAGTACCCCGACGTGTGCTTCGAGTTCGCAACCGGCTACAAGAGCGCTCCGAACCTTTCGCAGTTCACCGGCGCGGCCGAGGATGCAGCGTGGTTGACGGGAATGGCAGCAGGCGCTGCGTCGAAGACCGGCAACCTCGGTCTCCTCGCGTCGTACCCGATTCCGGAAGTGTTGCGCGGCATCAATGCATGGACGCTCGGCGCCCGTGCAGTGAACCCCGATGCAAAGGTCAAGCTCATCTGGACGAACACATGGTTCGACCCGGCACTCGAGCGCAAGACCGCTGAGACCCTGATCGCCGGCGGCGCCGACGTCGTCGGTGTGGTTGCACAGGACTCACCCGCCTCGGGTGAAGCCGCCAACGAAAAGGGTGTCTTCTGGTCGGGCTACGACTCGGACCAGAGCGCAAACTTCCCCGAGGTGTGGCTCACGGCCGCCACCTACGACTGGTCGGTGTACGAGATCCCGCGCGTGAAGGCAGCCCTCGAGGGCACCTGGGTTGCGGGCAACTACTACGGCGACATGGCTGACGGCCACATCGTTCTCGCTCCGCTCGGCAAGAACGTCTCGGAAGAGACGCGCGCGCTGATCGCCGAGAAGACAAAAGAAGTCGTCGGCAACTCGGGCGTGATGTTCAAGGGTCCGCTGAAGGACAACACCGGCAAGGAAATCCTCGCCGATGGCGTCCAGGCCACCTACGAACAGCTGATGGCGATGGACTACCTCGTCGAGGGCATCGACGGCAAGGTCGGATGACCGTTTGAACACGGTCGGATGACCGTTTGAACACGGTCGGATGA
>JBBANY010000037.1:1389-7399 GCA_040401695.1 Ilumatobacteraceae bacterium | reverse complement strand
AGGTCGGATGACCGTTTGAACACGGTCGGATGACCGTTTGAACACGGTCGGATGAACTGACCAACCACGAAATTCGGGGCGGGCCGCAAGGCCCGCCCCTTTTTCGTTCCTACGCGCCCGCAACGCGACGGCCGGCAACCCACACCGACGTGATGTCGGACGGCGCCGCCAAGCGCACGATCTTTTCGAACAACCGTTCCTCGTTGTCGATGCCATCCCAGTAGTGCAATCCCGACTCACCTGAGTCGGCATTCACCACGATCGCATCGAATGCGCGACCAGGCTCGATCAACCCCGCGGGAATACCCAACATGTTCGCCCCACCAAGAGTCGCGGCATGAAATGCGGCAACCACGTCGACTCGCGAGTTCGCCACGCCACGCTCGCCCGGTGAACGGGCCGCATCGACGCCGTCCTCCAACATCCGTGACACCGTCACCGCGTGCTGGCACTGCGGCAACAGCCCCGGCAGCGGACCACCCGACACGTCGGAGCCCAAGCCCACATGTACGCCCCGCTCCTGCGCACGGCGCAACGGAAACACCGCGTTGGCAAAGTACGAGTTCGACAACGGACAATGCGCCACGCCCGCACCCGCAGCGCGAATGATGTCGAAATCGTCGTCACACAGATGATCGCCGTGCGCCAACACCGTGCCTCGTCGAACCAAGCCGAACTCGGCCAGCATTTCGGCATCGCGCTTTCCGTAGCGCTCGATCACGTAACCGTGTTCCCAGTCCGATTCCGAACAGTGCGTCTGCACCACAGCGCCCGTCCGCGCGACAAGGTCTGCTAGGCCCAACAACAGCTCGTGTGTGCACGCAGGAATGAACCGCGGGGTGATGATCGGCTCGACGAGGGCACTACCCAAAGATCGAATCGCCTCGACCGAACGCGCCGAAGCCGCGACACCGGCAACGGCGTCGACGTCGCGGTACCACTCGGGGGTTCCCTCCGGATGGTCCATGGCCACGCGGCCAACGAACGCCCGCTGGCCGAAATGGACAGACGTCTCTGCCAGACACAGCGTCGCATCTTCATGGATCGTCGAGTAGTAGACCGCCGTCGTGGTGCCGTGCGCCAACAACGTTGGCACCATGCGCTCCCACACGTCGAGGGCAAAGCCCGCATCGGCGTACCGCGCCTCGAGCGGGAACGTGTAGTCGAACAACCAGCGCTCGAGAGGTATGTCGAGGCCCGTTCCCAACTGCGGCCACTGCGGGGCGTGTATGTGCGTGTCGACCAACCCCGGCAACAACCGCTCACGAACAGACAGATGCACCACTTCATCGGCTGCACCACAGGCATCGATAGCTTCGCGTGACACGGCGGGCAGAACCACATCCACGACGCCATCGCGCACCACCACTGCGACATTGTCGAGAACCTGCAGTGCGCGGTGCGTCGGCGTCTGCATCACGGTGCCAACGACAACCATCAGCTTTGGTGTGTCGTTCACATCAGCACCATCATCCACATTTCCCTGGCGGAACGGAAGGGATTCGAACCCCCGGGCCTTTTGGGCCTTCCGCTTTCAAGGCGGATGCATTTGTCCACTCTGCCACCGTTCCGTCAGCGAGGCTATCGCCGTCGACGGGCAACGCTCAGCGCGTGATGCGGCTGCGCAGGTGCGACACCCAGTCGTCGGCGTCGCGCCAACGAGCATCTGCGTGTTCGCGGGCGTTGTGCGCGGCCTGGCCCGCGGCAGGGAACGAACCGAAGAACTTCACGCCGCCCTGCTTGGCGTGTAGTTCGCGCAGTGCGTCGGCCATCAACTCGTCGGCGATGTGGCCGTCGGCGTAGATGATGAAGCAGTAGTCACCGAGACCGGTGTTCTTCGTCGGCCGCGACTGCAGGTTGTCGATGTTGATGCGCCGCGCGGCGAACTCTTGCAGAATCGAAATCAGGCTGCCCGGTTCGTCGGCACGCTGGAACACCACAAGCGCGGTGCGGTCGTGTCCGGTCGGCGCAGGCACGGTGTCCTTGCCCACCAACACGAAGCGCGTCTGGTTGTTGTCGTGGTCGGCAATGTCACGAGCGATCACGTCGAGTCCGTACATCGCAGCCGCCGACTCGGGTGCAATGGCTGCAACACCCGACAACTGGTCCTCTGCGATTCGCCGTGCGGCCTCTGCCGTGCTGGTGACTGCACGCACTTCGGCCTTCGGCAGTTCCTTGCGCAGGAAAGCATGGCACTGCGCCGTGGCGACGGGCATCGAATGCACTTCGGCGACATCGGCGATCTTCGTTCCGGGCAACGCGAGCAGGAAGTGTTTGATGTCGAGAACGACCTCACGCTGAATGTAGAGATCGTGGTCGAATACAAGTGCATCTTGGGTGAGGTTCACCGTGCCTTCGATCGAGTTCTCGATCGGCACGAAACCAAGGTCGATTTCCCCGGCTTCGACGGCATCGAGCACGTCGGGGACCGTGCGAAACGGCACCAAATCCATCGCAGCCAGATCGTGCTGCGTACGCGCAGCCTGATCGGTGAACGTGCCGAACGGCCCGAGAAAGCCGACGCGTCGGGGGATGGGTGCACTCACGATGGGAAGGCTAGGCGAGGAGATGCCAACATTGGTCCATGTTTACCGAGACCCTCCGCCAACTGCTCGCCGACGTGCAGTCGG
The DNA here is from genome assembly GCA_040401695.1 of Ilumatobacteraceae bacterium. Classification (GTDB taxonomy): domain Bacteria; phylum Actinomycetota; class Acidimicrobiia; order Acidimicrobiales; family Ilumatobacteraceae; genus F1-20-MAGs119. The sequence goes on along the minus strand of JBBANY010000037.1, from coordinate 4,769 downwards.
GTGCAACCTCGGCCGACGACGCCGTTGCGATACTCCGCCGCTTGCCCTTCACGCAGGCGGGAGACGCGCTGGTCGACCATCACCGCGCGCTGCGGTCGGGAACACCCGAGGCCATCTACGGACCGGGCAAGTCGCCCGAGCAATGCGCAACGATCGTCGCAGAGATGCTGAAACACGGTGAGGGCCCCGTCATTCTCACCCGCGTCGACGACAATCAAGCAAAAGCTGCCCTTGCCGACAATCCCGGTGCACAGCGCGCATCGAACACCTACGCCTGGCGTCTGCCCGACACAGCCAATGCATCGCAGCACCGCGTCCTCGTCATCAGCGCCGGCACCGCCGACGTTCCCGTCGTCGACGAAGCGGTGCTCACTCTCCGCGCCTACGGATTCACACCCGAACGCATCGTCGACGTCGGTGTGGCTGGAATCCACCGGCTCCTCGACCGCGTCGAAACCGTGCAGACCGCCGACGCCATCATCTGCGCCGCTGGAATGGAAGGTGCTCTCGCCAGTGTCATCGGCGGCCTCAGCGGCGCTCCGATCGTCGCGGTTCCCACCAGCGTCGGCTACGGCTCGTCCCTCGAGGGCGTCACCGCACTTCTCGCCATGCACGCCTCGTGTGCCGCCGGTGTCACCGTCGTCGGCATCGACAACGGCTTCGGCGCCGCGTGCGCCGTCGCGCGCATCTTGAACCGACGCACATGAACACTGCGTGGGTGAATTGCGGTGCTGGTGTCGCCGGCGACATGTTGATGGGTGCCCTCATCGACGCCGGTGCCGACGCAATGTCAATCGCCGACATCGTCTCGGGTCTTCACCTCGACGGCTGGGCACTCACCGCCGACCGCGTCGATCGTTGCGGCATCTCGGCCACCCACGCAATCGTCGTCGAACACCATCATCACGACGACGGTCACAACCACGACCACGGCCACGCGCCGCACCGCCCATATCGCGACATCGTCACGATCATCACCAACGCCGACATCCCCGACACGGTGAAGTCGAACGCGCTGCGTGTCTTTCGTACTCTTGGCGAGGCCGAGGCGCAAGTTCACGGAGTCGCTCTCGACGATGTCGAGTTCCACGAAGTCGGCAGCACCGACGCAATCGTCGACATCGTCGGCACGTGTGCCGCACTACAACTGTTGAACGTCATGCGCATCGTCGCCTCGCCGATCGCAACGTCGCACGGCACGGTTCGTTCGGCACACGGCAAGATCCCCAGCCCCGGCCCCGCCGTCGCGACCATGCTCGCCGCCCGCAACGCCCCCGTGCGCGGCATCGACGTCGACTACGAAGTGTCGACCCCCACCGGTGTCGCCATCGTCACCGCACTGGCCGATTCCTTTGGCCCGTCACCCACGATGCAAGTCAGCGCGGTTGGACACGGCGCGGGAACCAAGAACCCCGCCGACCGCGCGAACGTCGTGCAGGTACTCATCGGCACAACCACCGAGGACACGTCTCACGACGTCGAGTCGCTGATCGTCCTGGAAACCAACACCGATGACGTCACTCCCGAAGTCCTCGCCTACACCGTCGCGACCCTGATGGCCGCCGGTGCCAACGACGCGTGGGTGACACCCATCCTCATGAAGAAGGAACGCCACGGCCATTGCCTGCAGGTTCTCTGCCGGCCCGAGTCGGCCGACGCGATGCGCACGATCATCACCCGCGAAACCGGTTCACTCGGTATCCGCGCAACCGCGTTACAGCGCTACGCGAGCGCCCGGCGCACGATCACCGTCGAGGTACTCGGCCACTCGATCGACGTGAAGTGCAACGACCACCGTGTGAAAGCTGAGTTCGATCATTCGGCGAAGGCCGCTCGCGCCACGGGCCTTCCCCTGCGCGAAGTGATGCGCCTCGCCGAAGATGCCGCGCGCCGTTTACTTGGCGACGACTAGAGAAATCGCCAAGGAGATCAACGTCGTCGTGGCAACCACCGCGAGAAGCATGTTTGATACCCATTCAGTGTCTTTGTAAGACCTCTTGGCGCAATCCTCACCAACCTGATTGACCTTCGTGTGAATCTTCACGATTTCCTTGTGTAGTTCCAACCGAAGTTCGATGAGATCTTGACGAGAAACCTCGGAGTACCGAGAGGATTCTTCTCTCACCATTTATCTTCTCCTGTCTGAATCGCGCGTGTCTCGCATCGCGATCTCATTGCACCCGTCTTATCTCACCAACAGCACGACCGCGGAGATGATCGCTGCGCTTCCGCCGAACATTCCGCCCATTGTTGTGAACATCCACTTCTGCTGCTTGGCAAACTCCTGGGACATTTCTTTGCCCAAACGTTCAACCGCGGCGTTTACACCCCCTCGCACCGCGGCCATCTCGCCCTTCAGCTCATCACGCAAACCAGCCATCTCGCCCTTCAGCTCAACACGAACGTCGGTCATCTGCGTCGTCAGCTCATCGCGCAGATCAGCCATTTCGCCCTTCAGCTCATCGCGCAAACCAGCCATCTCTTTTTTCAACTCAATACGAAGTTCGGACATTTGCGTCGTCAACTCGCCACGCAAGTCGGACATCTTCTGCGTGAGTTCGCCTTTGAGGGCAGACATTTTCTCGCCAAACTCGCTGCGCAACAACTGGCCCTGCGACTCGAGGTCACGGCGCAATAACTGGCCCTGCGTCTCGAGGTCACGGCGCAACAGCCGGCCCTGCGTCTCGAAGTCGCTGCGCAACAACTGGCCCTGCGTGGCCACATCGGTTTTGGTGGCCAGTTCGCTCCAGCCCTCCGGCGGCAAGTGCTCCATGATGATGTCTGCCACCTCCACTCCATGTGTCGCAGCAAACGCTTGTGCCATTTGCCGACGATTTCCTTCGCGTGGTGTCACGGTAACCAACTTTCTCGATTGCGAACACACCTATGTGTGCATCACATCGAGAAAGCGAGCAGACATTTTTCGAACTGCTACAACGTGCACCGAGAAGTGCTACAAAACGCGCCGAGAAAACAAAACTGCAACAATTCGCGGAACAACCTCACGCACTCGGCACTGCAGCGCTGACCCACTCATCGAGTTCGCTCACGCTTGCTTCGCCACTGCGGCGCGCCAAAACACTGCCGTCACCATCGAGCAACACCAATCCCGGGTATCCACTCACACCCATCGCATATGCGGCATCTTGCTCTTCGCTGTCAGCCATCACGGCCCAGGGCCATTCCATGTCGACCAGCCACTGCGACGGCGGCCAGTTCGCCTGGTCGTCGCGCGAGCCGGTGGTGATGCCCACGACTTCCAGCGAGTCGGGCATCTGGCCCGATTCCTTCCATTCGATGAGGCGCGGAATCTCGGCGTTGCAATGCGGACACCAATGCGCAAGGAACACCAACAGCCTCGGCTTGCCCGACGGCGTCAA
>JBBANY010000037.1:0-1289 GCA_040401695.1 Ilumatobacteraceae bacterium | reverse complement strand
GCCGCGACGATCCACTTCGTCGGCAGCGACTTTTGTCCGTTCGATTCAGCGTTCATGACTTGAACGATACGTCGTCGACAACAAGATGATGATGCTCACGTAACCGCACAGCGCCATGAACGGCAGCGTGACGAAGCCGAATTCACGGAACCAGATCGTGGTGCACGGAACATCCAGTGAACACACGTTGCTCTCCCACGTCGGGTTCCACTCCAAGAGATAGTGGTAGGTCGACACGACACTGCCCAAAGCGGCCAGCACGATTGCGTACGGCGTGATCTCGCGCTGCGACGCCGATACATCGCCGGCACGACGCGCCGCCCACCAGCGCCGCACCAAAGCCACACCCAGCAACACCGCCAGCGAGTACATCGCGATGCGCTGGTACCAACACAACTTGCAGGGGTTGTAGTTGGCCGCCTCGCTGAACCACAGGCTGCCGAACATCGCAAACCCCGCCACCATGAACCCCAGCGGCAACGCCACCGGCCGGAACGCCGTCACGAAATTCGCTGCGCTCGGCGACCGCCCCGCAACCAACCGCGCAACCAGCAACACCAACGTTCCACCGGCCGCGAACAGGGCCAGCAACGCCGACAGCAACTGCATCGTCTGGGTGTCCATCGACCCCCAGTCTTGCCGTCACTTCGCCGAATGCGGTGGCAGGATGGAGCCCGTGTCCGACACCGCCGCCACCGTGGCGTCACCCCCCACAACGGGACTTTCCGCCCTCCGCGACATGCGCGCCGCCCGCCGACACCGCCGCGTGCAGGAAACCGAATGGTTCGAGGCCCTCTACCGCGTGTATCTCGCCGCCATCGTCATCGGCGGAGGTGTTCTCTTCATCTCCGGCATCTTCGAGGACTCGGTGGCAACCACCAACGACGTCACCGACCTGACCGCCCATGGCCCGAACATTCTTGGAATCGTCGTCGCGATTGCCTTGTTCCTCGGGGTGCGCAGCGGAGCAAGCGGCGGGCCCATCGCAGTCGAAGACGCCGAGGTGCGCCACGTCCTCCTCGCACCGGTCGACATCCGTACCGCACTGCGCAAGCCGGCAATCCAACGCCTGCGTGCCGCAGCCTTCGCCGGCGCACTGGCCGGTGCTGCAGCAGGACAACTTGCTGCACGTCGTCTTCCGGGCTCACTCGGTGCATGGGCTTTCTACGGTGCCGTCTACGGAGCATGCGTGGGCCTCGTGTGGGTCGGCGCGGCGCTTCTCGTGCACGGTCTGCGACTGCCCAACACCGTCTTCACCCTGCTCGCGTCGGCACTCGTCTTCTGGCAGG
>JBBANY010000036.1:3595-23400 GCA_040401695.1 Ilumatobacteraceae bacterium | reverse complement strand
TGATCGGCGGACTACTCGGCAACTTCCTCCAAAAGAACGGCATCCGACCCCGATGACGGATGCGCGCGACGGCTCGCGTGCCGTACTCGTCCTTGATGTCGGCACCAGCGGTTTGCGTGCCGCACTCGTCGAGACCGTCGGTACCATCCTCGACTTCCATTACGTTGCGCAACCGCCGTCAACGCCGTCACCCGGTCTCGTGGAATTCGACGCGATGCAGATGTACAAAGCGGCGGTCGACGCCGCGACCACCATCGTGCGACGCAACGAACGTGTCGTGGTCTCGTCTCTCGGCATCACGAACCAACGCGCCTCGGTCGTCGCATGGGATGCGCGCAGCGGCGAACCGATCGGACCGGGCATCGGATGGCAGGACCTGCGCACGGTCGTCGAATGCATCACCGCGAAATCGGAACACGGTCTCGCGATCGCACCCAACCAAACCGCGACGAAGGCCGCATGGCTTCTCGCGCACAACACCACCGCGACGCCGGTCGATGACATTCGATTCGGAACGATCGACACGTGGCTGACGTGGAAGTTGAGTGGCGGAACCGCGTTCGTCACCGATCACACGAACGCCGCGGTCACCGGCCTCGTCGACGTCGAAGCCGTCGATTGGGATCCGCGGGTCTGCGGAATATTCGGCCTACCGGTCGAATGTCTGCCGCAAGTGGTCGCGTCACGCGAAGTTGTCGGCCTCGTCGCCGGCCATCCCGGTTTGAATGGCATCGCGTTGGCTGCACGCATCGGCGATCAACAGTCGTCGCTCGTCGGCCAGGGATGCATTTCACCGGGTCGCACGAAGATCACCTTCGGCACCGGGGGAATGCTCGACATGTACACGGGCCGCGTCGGCCCGACCGAAGCCAAACGCACGACGTTCGGGACCTTTCCCATCGTCGCCTTCTCACTCGACGGCGACACGCGGGACATCCACTGGGGAACCGAAGCAATCATGCTGTCGGCGGGAACCAACGTCGAATGGTTGTGCACCGACATGGGTCTCATCTCCTCACCGGAAGAAAGCGACGACGTCGCGCGCGCTGCGGGCGGCACCGAAGGCGTTGCATACGTGCCTGCACTTCTCGGCCTCGGCACTCCGAATTGGGACTACGGCGCTCGCGGCACGTTGACGGGTCTCACACGTGGAACCAACCGCGGACACGTCGTGCGGGCCGTTCTCGAGGGGATCGCGCATCGCGGAGCCGATCTGCTCGATGCGGCGGTTCGGGATGCGACCTCGCGTGGCGTCGGCGCACCCGAAACTCTGCGTGTGGATGGCGGCATGTCGCGCAACGCGACGTTCGTGCAGTTGCTCGCCGACGTCACCGGAAAGACGGTCGAAGTATCCCCCGTTTCCGAGGCGACGACCCTCGGTGCGGCCTACCTCGCCGGCACGGCGCGTGGCACCGAGACCGTGTGGCCGACCCTCGACGCGGCGGTGTCGACCTGGGCACCTGCGACCACGGTCACGCCGTCCACGAACGACGCCGACCGAGCCACGGCACGCACCGATTGGGCGGAAACACTTCGCTCGGCGAAGGCTTGGATCCCCGACCTGACCGCCCTCGACTTCTAAAGTTGCACCGCCCCGCCCCCGTCGGTGAACCTGTACTGCAAGTCAGGTCTGAGAAAGGATCCCTCGTGGCAGACACCAGCACCACGGCGCCACCAAAACAACCCACCAGCGCCGACGCCGCCCTCCTCTCCTATGCACTCGGCCTCGAGTTCGCGATGGTCGACATCTACGCCCGTGCCTCGGCAGCCGCGAAAGACGACCTGAAGGCAGTCGCTGAACTCTTCGGTGCACACCATCGCGCAACCGCGCAGTCGTTGACCGGTCTGCTCGGACGCAAGGCCCCGACCGGACGCAACGAGAAGTTCTTCGCTGAACAGTCGGCAAAGGCCGCGGGCGGAACCGCCCGGGACGCCGCGGCGCATCTCGCGGGTCTGGAAAATGCGATGGTCGCCACGCACCTCAAGGTGCTCGGCACGTTGCGCGGGATCGACGGCGCCACGCTCGTTGCCTCGATCATCCCGATCGAGGCCCGTCAGGCCGCGGTTCTGGTCGGCCTCTCCGGCTCGACCGCACTCGACGACATCATGGCCCTCGATGCCGAGGCCGCAATCGACCCCGAGACCTACCCCGCCTGATCGGAAAAGACGCCTCACCATGAACACTCCCATGAACGACAACGCTTTCAACCGTCGAAAGTTCCTGCAGTCCGGCGGACTCGCACTCGCTTCGGCCGCGATCCTCGCCGCATGCGGCAAGAACGACAAGGTCTCCACTGCGTATCCGCGAATCGGTGAATCCCCCACGACCACAGGGCTTCCCGAGGCACATGTCAGCGACATCGTTTTGCTCCGCACGGCATCGTCCCTCGAGTGGTGCGCGATCGATGCCTACACCGCGGTTGCCGGGCTCGGCGTTCTGCCGAGCGCCGTTCTGCCGGTCGTCAAGCGCTTCCAGGACGATCACAAGTCGCACGCGGCCGCACTGAGCGAAGCCATCAAGAAGGCCGGCGGCGAACCTTTCGAGTGCGCGAACGAGCGGATCAACACTCTCTACATCGCGCCGGCGGTCGAACTGATCACGGGCAACAAGGACAAGGGAATCGAGGCCAGCGACACTCCGGTCGACGATCTTCTCGTTCTCGCCCATGGCCTCGAAAACCTCGCCGCCGCGACGTACCAGTACTACGTGTCGCTGATCTCGCAGCCGGCGGTGCGCGGTGCCGCAATGACGATCGGCCAGGACGAGGCGCGTCACGCCGCCGTGCTTGCCCAAGCGATCATCCCCGATGGCAAGGGCATCGCACCTTCGATCAACGAAACGACGGGCAAGGCAAACCCTGCAGCCGTACCGGGCGCGTTCGGCAGCCTCGCCGCCATCACCTTCGCGATCGGCAAGACAAGCGAAGCGGGCACGAAGACGCAGCTCAGCCTCGACACCCCGAGCCTCAATTCACTGGCGTACGAGTACGCCAGCTGCTGACGGCATACGAGTACGCCAGCTGCTGACGACCTACGAGTACGCCGGCTGTCAGCAGTATCCAAACTGCGACGAATCTCCCGAGGGCGCACAAGCGCGCATCGTTACACTGCCTTCCGGTGAGTCGGTCGGGTGGCCGCGGCACACGCGAGTGCGTCGAGGAAAGTCGGGACTCCACAGGGCAAAGTGCTGGCGAGAGCCAGGTGGGGGCGACCTCACGGACAGTGCAACAGAAAACAAACCACCGGAGGGGAAACTCAAAGGCAAGGGTGAAAAGGTGCGGTAAGAGCGCACCAGCGCACGGGGCGACTCGTGCGGCTTGGCAAACCCCACTTGGAGCAAGGTCACGCAGGGGACATGGGCGGCTCGCTCGCCTTCGGGCAGTCCTCGGGTAGACCGCATAGATGGATGGTCACCGGACCGCAAGGTCCACAGAATCCCGCTTACAGGCCGACTCACCATTTTCTCCGGATCCCCGGGCTTCGGCCCGGGGATCTTCACTTTTCGGGGTGGACGGTGACGTTGAACGTCACGAGCGCGGAGCGCTCTGCGTGCAGGCGGATCGTCGACATCGATGCCCGGTCGAGTGCCGTTCTCCATGACACACCGATGTCGACACCGAGCGCCCACGCAACAGCGGCCTTGATCGGCGACACGTGACTCACGACGACGACGTGCATACCGGTGTCGTTCGCCGCGAGATCGACGAGAGCACCGTGCACGCGGGTTTCGAGTTCCGCCATTGATTCACCGCTGGGCGGGCGAAAATCCGGGTCGCTGCGCCAACGCGCCCACACCTCCGGCGGGATCGATGACATCGGTTGGCCGTCGTAGTCGCCGTAGTCGAGCTCGATCCAGCGACGATCGGTCTCGACGGTGAGGCCGACGTGCCCGGCGATTGCTGCGGCGGTTTGTTGGGCGCGCCGCAAGGGGCTCGCGATGATGCGGTCGACCGGCGCGACCCGCGCAAGTGCCGGACCGAGCACGGATGCCTGGTCGTGGCCGACCTCGTCGAGTTCGTTGTCGACGTGGCCCTGCAGCAGCCCGCCGGCATTTGCGCGAGTGCGACCGTGACGCACGAGCGTGAGCAGTCGCTCAGCCAACCTCGACCAGCTCCCCCGTCGCAAAGAACCGCCGTCGCGCATTGCGGTCACGCAAACCGTGACGGCGGACGATCCACGCGATGCCGGCGGCGCCGATCGCCTCGAGAACCACGTTCAGCACGCCGCGTTCGGCGACGGGAAGTCTTGCGCCGCCGAACGACGTTCCGGTGAAGGGCCACCAAAAGACGTCGGTGTTCGCGAACGCTCCGTCGAAGACGAGGTGCATGAAAAAACCGATGGCGAGCGGCAACAAGCGGCGACGCAGCGCGCTGCCGCGCCTCGTCACGACCATGATCAGAGTCATCAGTGCAACGCTCGCCGTCAACGTGTGCAACACGCGCGCCCCGCCGAAGACGGAATCGACGGCGTCGGGCAACAGTGCGCCGACGATCAACAACCTGTAATCGAAGCGTGGATCACGGAACACGTACCGCACGGCAAGCACGGAGGTTGCCACGAACCAGAGGAACACGTCGACAAACCTACCGATGGCCTCAGAGAACGAGCCAGCGCGCGCAGTTCGGGCATTCCCGCTGCGTCGGTTCTTCTCGCCGCACGGCCTCGACCTCGGAGGTCGACAGGTCGATGTGACATCCCCCGCATGTCGCGCGCAGCAAACGGGCAATTGCGACTCCCCCGTGCGCGGTCCGGCGGCGTTCGTACTGCGCCACCCATTGCGCATCGATGCTCGCCGCGGTTGTGGCGCGTCGTTCGATCACTTCCGACAATGAACCGCGCACTCCATCGAGTGCTTCTGCCAGCGCGCGTCCCGCATCGTCGACGTTGGCGGTGGCCACCACGATTTCGGCACCGAGCCGCGCGAGGGTCGCATCGAGATCCTCGCTGCGCTCGAGAGCCGCCAGCGACTCGTCCTCGAGCAACGAAATCTTCTCCCCGAAGTTGGCCATCTCGTGCTGCAAGGCCTCGGCCTCGCGTGGGGCAATGACCGTCTTCATTTGTGCGTTCAGCCGATCGAGCTGTCGCCGAATGTCCGCGACAGCGGCTTCGTTCGCCGCGATCACGGCAGCGAGCTTTCCGTGCTCGGCCTCGATGCGCGCCAAGTCGGCGTCGAGCGCCGCAGTCACGCGTCTCGCCTCCGCAAGAGCGGAGGCCTCGGGCAGATGCCCGGCCTTGTGCTCGAGTTGGGCGATCTCAGTATCGAGCGACTGCAGTCCGAGCAGTTGTTCGAACGCGTCCATCACCCGAGACTACCGACGAAGGCAAAGCGCTCAGCCACCCGCGATCGTGGTCTGCACCCAGCCCGGCAGGGCCTTTGCGCAATCGAACACGAGCGCGTTGTTCGGATCGACCGACGGCACGGGCGAGAACGGGTTGGTGTTCGAGGGCAGGATCGTCGTTCCCGCATCCACCACGCTGACCACCGGTCGACCACTTACCGGCACCGTCGTCTCGGGTGGAAGCGTCGTCGTCGCAACGGTGGGCACCGTGCCCGCACCCGGCACACCTGTCACGGTTGTCGTGGTTTCTGCAGGAGTCACCTTTCCCACGGTGCGTCGTGGCAGCGTTCCCGACACGACCTGTGCGACACAGTCGACACCGGGTAAGTACAGCCGCACCGACGACCGCGAGATCGGGGGTGCGGGCTCCCAGTCGAGCGACGGCTCGCCTGCGAGTGCCCTGTCGGTGAACGACTTCCAGATGGCGGCGGGGAAAGTTCCGCCCTGCACACGCGGCACCTTCTTTGCCACGAATTCAGGCACGTTCACCATCGGCGTGTACGCCTTCGGGTCACCCACCCAGACCGCAGTGGTCAGCTGCGGCGTCATGCCGACGAACCACGCATTCGTGTTGTCGTCCTGCGTGCCGGTCTTTCCGGCGGCGGGCCGCTCGTCGTCGAGGGCGCTGCGACGCGCTGTGCCCTTCGTCAGCACGCCCTTCAAAATGCCCACCGCCTTGTCGGCCACTTCTTTCGAGAAGACGGCTTGACCGGGATCGTTGTGTTCGTAGACCACGCCGAGCGGGCCCTCGATGCGATCGACGAAGTACGGCTGCATGTGCACACCACCGTTGGCCATCGTCTGGGCGCCACTCGCCATGTCGAGGGGACTCATCTCGTTGGCACCGGTCGCAAAGCTGGCGTACGGCTGGATCTTGAAAGAGTCGCGGGTGAGAAACATCGACTGCGACATTCGGTACGTGGTGTCGACCACGCGGTTCAACCCGACGATCTGGGCGAGCCTGCTGTAGGCGCAGTTGATCGAATACCACGTCATTTCCTCGAGCGAACCGAGGGGCCGACTCACACCCTGTTCGATCTCGAAGGGTTCGTCTTCGTTGCCGGGGTTCGGCAACGTGCAGGGCAGCGTTCCGTCGATGAGGTCGGTGGCCTCAACTCCGGCCTGCAAGGCGGCAGCGAGCACGAAGATCTTGATGCTCGAACCGGTCTGGCGACGGCGCAACGTCATGTTCACCTCGTCGCGGCCGGGCTGGAATCCCGGCCCACCCACCATCGCGCGCACGCCACCACTCGCCGTGTCGAGTGACAGGAGCGCACCCTGGAATCCGGCCTTGTTCGCGGGCAACTGGTTGCGCACCGCGGCCTCCGCCGCGGACTGCATGGTGGTGTCGAGCGTCGTATAGATGCGCAGACCACCGCGGAAGAGTGCGTTGAACCGCTCGGGATAGGTCGCGCCGAGGATGTCGGATTTGTTGAGGAGGTAGTCCTTCACAGTTTCGGAGAAATACGTGCGGGTGATCGAGCGTTGCGGCACCGATTGCAGCACCTCGGGAAGAGGCCACGTCGTCGCGAGTTCCGCGGCACGCTCTTGCGTCATCAAGCCTTCGGCGGCGACGCGACGCAATGCGACGGCGAAGCGTTGCCGTGAACGTTCGGGATGACGAATCGGGTCGTAGCTCGACGGTGCCTGGATCATGCCCGCAAGGAACGTGGCCTGCTCGACCGTCAGTTCACCGACGTCGGCACCGAAGTAGATCTCGGCCGCGGCGCGCAGACCGTACGCGTTGTTGCCGAGGAAGACCGTGTTGAGGTAGCGCTCGAGGATGTCGCGCTTCGAAACCGTGCGCTCGAGCAGCACCGCGTAGCGGGCCTGCAGCGCCTTGTACCGACCATCGCGCTCGAGGCCCCCCAGGTATTCGTTCTTCACCACCTGCTGTGTGATCGTCGAGGCACCCTGACGCGAGGAACCCGACTCGAAGTTCGACAACCCTGCACGTACGAGAGCGCGCAGGTTCACACCCTTGTGTCCGAAAAAGTTGGCGTCCTCGACCGCAAGCACGGCAGCGACCACGTCGTCGGGAACCTGATCGAGGGTGATGGGCTGGCTGTTCTCGACCTGGAAGGCCCCGATCTGGCGACCGTCGCGGTCGAAGAGGGTCGATCGCTGTGCGATTCCCGTGAAGGTGGGCAGCGACACAGGTGCCTCGTCGTGGGCGTTCATGAGTCCCCACACGCGTGGGGCGATCGCCACCCCGACCGCGGTCACGAAGAGACTCCCCGCCACGACGGCGACGACGAGTCTGAGGATTCGCACCGACCATCCCATCGGAACCCACGGTATCCGCGCACCGACAGCGACTACCGTGCAGGCATGTCATTCCCCCACATTCGACCTTTCCGGTTCGGAGTGCAGTGTTCACGGGCCGCGAGCGCCACCGAATGGGTGACCCTTGCCCGCCGCACCGAGGCGAACGGTTTCGACTGCCTCACGATGCCCGACCACTTCACCGATCAGTTGGCTCCCGTGCCCGCGCTCCAGGCCGCCGCCGACGCCACCACCCGCCTGCGCGTCGGTGCCCTCGTCTGGGACAACGACTACAAGCACCCCGTCGTGCTCGCAAAGGAACTCGCCACGATTGATCTGCTGTCGGAGGGTCGCCTCGAAATCGGCCTCGGCGCGGGTTGGATGATCAGCGACTACGAACAGGCCGGCATCCCCTACGACTCGGCAGGTGTGCGCATCGACCGCTTCATCGAGGGGCTCGAGATCATGAAGCGCGCGATGGCCGAGGGTGCGTTTTCGTTCTCGGGCCGCCACTACACGGTCACGAACTACGACGGCCAGCCAAAGCCGGTGCAAAAACCGTGCCCACCGATTCTCATCGGTGGTGGCGGCAAGCGGGTCCTCTCGTTGGCTGCGCGCGAGGCCGACATCATCGGCATCAACGGCACGATGACAGCCGGCGTCGTCGGGCCCGATGCGATTTCCACGATGACAGCAGCCGCCGTCGACGAGAAGGTCAACATCGTCCGCGATGCAGCCGGCGCCCGTCTCGCGTCGATCGAGATGAATATCCGTGCGTTCTTCGTGAAGGTCACCGACGATGCGGACGGCACGATCGCAGGGATGGCCCAGATGATCGGCGTCGAGCCGGCGATGGTCGACGAAACCCCCTTCGCTCTCATCGGACCGACGAACAAGATCGTCGAGGACCTGATCGCCCGTCGCGAGCGATGGGGATTCAGCTACATCATCGTCGGCGCCGAGGACGTCGAGTCCTTCGCCCCCGTTGTTGCCGCCCTCAACGGCAAATGAAGACACTCCGTACGCTGCCCGCAGCCGTACTCACGGGTGCGATCATCGCCTGGATCTGGATCGTCGGACGTCTCGTCGTCGACCGACACAACTCGTTCGCCACCTTCGACTTCGACCTCGGCATCCACGACCAGTCGCTGTGGCTTCTCTCGAAGGGTGAATGGTTCAACACCGTCTGCGGCCTCCCCGTCTTCGGACATCACGCGATGTTCATGTACTGGTTGCTCGTGCCCTTCGTGTGGCTGGGCGGCGGGCCGAACCTGTGGAACGTCATCCAGGTGGCCGCGCTCGCACTCGGAGCAGTTCCCGTGTACCTGATCGCGCGCAATCGTCTGCGCAATGACGTCCTTGCGGCGATGCTCGGCATCACTTGGCTACTGCTTCCCACGGTGTCGTTCCTCGCATGGGAGACCTGGCATCCCGAAACCCTCGCCCTCCCCTTCCTGATGATGGGTTACCACTACGCCACGACGCGCCCGGAAGGCTTTGGCGCAGACGTTCGCCGACGCAACATCATCGCCTTTGCATGGTTGCTCGCCGCGATGATGTGGAAAGAAGACATTTCGCTCGCGGTCATGGGCATCGCGATCCTCCTCATCGCGAAGAAGCGCTGGAAATTCGGCGGTTTGTTGCTCGGCTTTGCCGCGCTCTACTTCCTCGTCATCGGTGTGTGGATGGTTCCGACACTCGCCGGCGACACCAGCGCATACGGGATGCTCTACGGCGAGCTCGGCAAGACACCCTTCGACGTCGTCAAGACGTCGATCTCCGAACCATCGCTCTTCTTCGATCGTCTGTCGAACAACAACTTCACGGGTTATCTCGGCCGGTTGTCGTCGCCTCTGGCCTTCATCCCTTTCCTGGCACCGCTCACGATCCTCATGGGCGTGCCACAGATCTTCATCAACATCCTCACCACGGCCGACTTCACCTGGGCAATGATGTACCACTACCAAGCAGTGCCCGTTGCCGCGATGATGCTCGGCGCAATCGAGGGCGCCGCTTTCCTTGCGCGCCGCGCAAAGCCACTCGGCGTCATCGCCGTCACCTTCACCCTTCTCGCCTCGTGCATCGCCGCCAACGCGTGGGGCCTCATGCCATTCGGCAACAAATACCGGGCGGGTTACTGGCCGCACGGCGAGCAGGTCGTCGACGGCTGGAAGGCGGCTCTTGACCGCGTCGGCCCCGATGATCCGGTGTCGGCCCACTATGCATTCGTCCCTCACGCCAGCCAACGCCGCATCATCTACACGTTCCCCAACCCGTGGGTACGCACGAACTTTCTCGGCGATCCGTCGCTTCTCGAGAGCCCGTCGAAGATCAAGTGGCTCGTCATCCCGGAAAACACGATGGGTGGCGAAGCGGCGAAAGTTCTTGCACAGCTCATTGCCAGTGGCGAATACGGCGACGCACAGACCGTCGCCGGAATCACCACCTACAAACGCTTGAAGCCCTAGTCAGAAGCGACTGCGAATCGCCCACAACTCGGGAAAGACCGGGCTGAACAGCGTCGACTTGAGGTACCCCGCACCGCTCGACCCACCGGTGCCGCGACTGTTCCCGATCGTTCGTTCGACCATCTTCACGTGACGGTAACGCCACTCCTGCAGACCCTCGTCGATGTCGACGAGCTCTTCGAGCAACAACGACACGTCGGGCCGCGTGCGGTACACCGACAACAGCGACTCTTCGATGTCGGGCGAAACCAGACACCCGTGTGCATCCAGCAGTGTGACCACGTCGTCCCAGATGCCCGGCCGTGCGAACACCGCCTCGAACTCACGGAATTGGTACGACTGGAAACCACTCGACGATTCGAGGCGGGCGCGAAACGCGTTGAACTCGAGAGGCGTCATGGTCTCGAGAATGTCGACCTGGCCGACGAGCGTCTTCATGATCGTGCGCACCCGCCGCAGCGTGCCGAGTGACGCGTGCAGACTTCCCTCCCGCAACAGCCGGCGCGCGCGGTCGAGTTCGTGCAGAATCTGCTTGAACCACAGTTCGTAGGTTTGGTGAATGATGATGAACAACATTTCATCGTGCTCTGGACCGTCGGATTTCGGTTCCTGCAGCGAAAGCAGTTCGTCGACCTTCAGGTAAGACACGTACGAGAGCGGTTCACTTGCCATACTTGCCCCATCGTATGGGTCGGGTCATTCTTCACATCGGCACGCTGAAAACCGGCACCACGTCGTTCCAGCGCTGGTTCTCGGACAACGAGTCAGCCATCAATGCGGTCACCGGATGCCGGTGGTTCCACGGCGCCTTTCCCGACGCGCGCGAGATCGCAGCCGCGTGCATCGATGATGACCGCCAAACACCCGCGATGGCACTCGGCTTCTTTCCGGAACGCGGATCCGATGCGTGGGAACAATGGCGGCGAGACGTTCACCGGTCGGTACGTCTTCAGGTCGACGCCGCCGACTCGCCGATCGTCGTGTCATGCGAGGCGTTGTGTCTGCTGCGCACCCCAACCGAAATGCGGCGTCTTGCGGAACTGTTCGATCCGGCGACGACCGACGTGGTACTGACTCTGCGTTCGCCTGCAGGATTCCTCTCGTCGTGGAAGCAACATCTCGAACACGACTTCTTCCGGCGCAGCAGCGACCCGACGTCGTTCGCCTACGTTGCCGACGATTCCTGGCTCGTCGACTACGGGTCGCTGACGACCGTGTACCAATCGACTTTCCGGGGTCGCTTCTCGGTCATCGACTACGACACCACGCTTGCGAAGGATGGGTCAATCATCCCTGCCCTCGTCGCGACGTTCACCGACGTGCCTCTCGATGCCCTGCCCGACTGGCACACCTACAGGCTCAATCGCAGCGCTCGGCCGCCACGCAAGCCCGTGCGCGGTCTCGCCCGCCCCCGCCACTACGTCCGGTGGTGGAAGTGGAAGACACAGCAGCGCCTGAGGGCAGTCACCGGTCGCTCCACGCGGCGCTGAGCAGCATCAACCGAACGCCCGGATGGGCCGCACGCGCATCGCGTTGGGCCTGCCGGTGTCCTTGTCCGTGAACCAGCCTTCGCGATCAAAACGCTGACCACTGCGGAAGAGGACGGTCCATGCATTCTTCAGGTTGTATTCACTCGACGACCAGTAGTAGGTCGGAGCGAAACTGATCAGTGGCTCTTCGACCGCATAGAGCACGTTGTACATCACGTCCAACTCATCGGCCGATGGCAGGAACCAATCGTCATATCCGTTGATTTGGTAGTCCCAGGCGGCTCGAGCCGCGTACCTGCCGGGGCCGTATTTGTTGATGATGGCGCGCGTATTGGCGAAGCCCTGCCCGATGAACTTCGACCTCACACGCTTGATACGGGAGGGCAGCCCCGCTTCGTCGTAGATGCGGTCGTTTTCGGGCGAGTATCCGGGCTTGCGCCACGGCCAGCCGATCTTCTCGGCGTCTTTCGGAGAAACCTCGAGATAGCGCCCCCACGTCATCGGACGCCCGGCGTCGTAGAACACGATCCCACCGGCAGGGCCGACATCACCGACCGCACAGGGTCCTACGTTCGTGCAGCTGTTCCCCGTCAACTTGGGGAACGAAGTCGGCGGCACACCACCGCTTCCCTGCGGAAACGCGCGAACTGCGACGACGGTGTACGGCAGGCTCGGGAAATCGGTGCCCGGATACTTGACGTTCGTGCGCCGATTCTTGTTTCCACCCTTTGAGGCGAGGATGTAGCTGTCGCTGAACTGTGTGCCGTCCTGGAACAACTGGTACCACGCGATGTTCTTCCACGCCTCGGTCGACGACCACACCGGCCCATCAATCGGCTCAACAGAACCTGTCCTTGTCGCGCGGTAGTTGTAGAACTCATTCAATTCGTCCTTCGACGGCAGGAACCAATCATCGAGTCCGTTCTTTTCGAACTTTGCTGCGCGAATCGCCGCATAGGCGCCCGGTCCCGATTGCTTGATGATCAACTCCGTGTTCATGAGGCCCATGCCAATCGCCTTGGCATCGATGCGTTGGCGCTGAACGGTCGCGGCATCCCCGCTGTACAGCGAGGTCTGCGAGTTCGCCGGAGATGACCACGTTGTGCCGACCTGCGTACGGAGAACCGCTGCTTCCAGGTACCGACCCCACCACTCGAGCCTTCCCGCGTCGTAGAAGACAACACCGCCGCCGGGGCCGACGGTTCCGAGGGCACAACTCTCGATGAGATTCAGATTCGCGCTCGATGCACACACCGGGGCTTTCGCCGTCGCACTTGCACCTTGTGCCGAGACCTGAACACCGGCGAGGACACAGCCAACCATGGCAACAAACGCAGGGAGTCGTTTCACAACTAGATCTTGCGCGACTTTCCTTCCCAATACTTCGCACGAAGGGGGGCTTTTTGTATCTTTCCGGTTCCGGTGCGCGGGATCTCGGCGATGAAGTCGACCGATCGCGGAGCCTTGTAACCCGCGAGGAGCTTCCTGCAGTGCGCAATCAACTCCTGTGCGAGGTCGTCGGACGCCACGACACCATCGGCCACCTGGACGAGCGCCTTCACGCTTTCACCGAACTCCTCGTCGGGCACGCCGATCACGGCCACGTCCTCGACGGACGGGTGCACCGCCAGGACGCCCTCGATCTCGGCGGGATAGATGTTCACGCCACCGCTGATGATCATGTCGATCTTGCGGTCGGACAACCACAGGTAACCCTCGTCGTCGAGGTAACCGACATCGCCCGTGGTGAAGACACCCGGCTCGAGGTGTGCGGCCTTCGTCTTCTCTTCGTCGTTGTGGTACGTGAACGACATACCCATCTTGTTGCGGAAGTACAGCGTGCCTTCGCCGCCTTGGGCCACCTGGTTGCCCGCGTCGTCGACCACCAAAACGTCGACGGTCTCGAGCGGCTTGCCGACGCTGCCACCCTTGCGCATCCATTCCTCCGACGAGACGACGGAGATGATCGAACCTTCGGTGCTGCCGTAGTACTCGGTGATCTTCGGTCCCCACCATTCGATGAGTCCCTTCTTCACAGCCGGAGGACACGGTGCCGCACCGTGCCAAACGGCAACCAACGACGATCCGTCGAATGATGCCTTCACGTTGTCGGGCAGGTCGAGGAGACGCTTCATCTGCGTGGGCACGAGGTGCACGTTCGTGCACGAGTGCTCGTCGATCAGACGAATCGCACCGGCCGAGTCGTACTTGTGCTGCATCACGACCGACGACCCACCGATCATCGGCAGGAAAGAAAATGCCCACTGCGCCGAGTGGTAGAAGGGACCGCACAAGAACGTGCGACCGGGCACGGGCAACCAGTTTGCGAAACCCGCCGCAATCAACTTCATGATGTCGGGTGTCATCGCCATGCCTCCCGACAGCGCACCACGTACACCCTTCGGTCGGCCGGTCGTGCCGGACGTGTAGAACATCGGCCCGCCCAGCATCTGGTCTGCCGGTTCCGACGGGTCGCCCGCAGCAACCACGTCTTCGTACGGCACGTACCGCGAATCCGACGCGACCTTCGCAGACGAGTCACAGCGCACACCCACGACGACCTGCACACCGGCACCACGCGGGTCGCCCAATGCCTCGGCGACCGCCGATTCGTAGCGCTGGTCGACGAACACCGCCTTTGCACCGGCGTCGGCGAACACGTACGCCAGCTCGTCGGCCACCCAGTGCCAGTTCACCGGCACGTAGGTCCATCCACCGTGGGCACAGGCCTGCGCCAACTCGAACCATTCACATTGGTTGCCCGCCACGATCGCAACGGTGTCACCGGTTGCGAGACCACGCGCGCGCAGGCCGTTGACCAAACGGTTCACACGCTCGTCCAACGACGCCCACGTGACCGATCTGAACTCGTCGATCAACGCATGTTCGTTCGGGGTTGCCTTTGCAAAGTCGCTCGTCAGGGTCGCCATGCGCCGATGTTAGGGCGTGAGCCAGCCCGCCACCACAGAGAACGAAACAGCCCACAGCACCGCTCCCGCAGCGTTCTTCCAGCGCGACTCGGGCCATCCCCCGCCGGTTCGACCGAAGCAATCCGACACACCGATCACGATGCCGGGGAGCAACATGAGCGGCACGATCTGTTTCGTGTCTGCGCCCGTGACATCGAGGAGCCAGCGCCCGTAATAGGCCATCACGTACAACATCACGACACTTCGCAGGATGCCCCGTGGCAGCCAGCGGTGAATGAAGCGTGCATTGGACAAACGCTCTTTTCGCGTCTTCAGCAGGGGCACCACGCACATGAGCCCCATGATCAGCCACGTCCGGGGTCCCGTCCCCATGTACGGGCCGGCGGTCAAAACGTAGATACCGAGGAGCAAGGCGATGTTCACGTACGACACAACCCGCAGTTGCGCGCGACCAACCGACAGCGCTGCCGCTGCACGTCGCGCGGGAAACCACCGCACCGTTGCTTCCTCCACCAGCATGCGCCCAACGACGAACGCAAGACACAACCAGCGAAGGCTCGACGCTTCCGTGGTGGCCACCACATCGAGTCCACTCAGACCGTTCAACGCCTTGTACGCAGACGCTGCCGCGTACGACAGGAAGAGTGGTGCGGCGAGGAAGTCGAACAGCCGGGTCGCGATCGAATCGGTTGAGCCCGCGATGCCGCGCACGAGCGGCCTGAATGACGCCGCAATCAGAGGCAACGCAACGAAGAGCACCGCCAAGCCGAGGACGGTTCGCAGGTCGAACCACGAACGCAGCCCTCCACTCGCTGCGACGACCAAGGTGAAGGCCAGCCAGGCGAATGCACCGGCAAGCGCGTCGATGAACGACACGACGACGATGGCCACGATGAATCCGAATGCAGGCGGAACCGCGAGACCATCGACCGAGCGCGCAGCAGCAAACCCGACTGCAGCACCAACCAACCACGGCAACACAGCCCCCGACCCGAATGCGGCCCGACACCACGTGCCGTCCTGGAGAATCCGCACCACGAGCGTCGACCATCGTTCGGTGCGGCGCATGCAGGCTGCGAGAAGAGTGCGCAGCGCACCCCACCCCGGCAGGGCCCACAACACCGACCTGTCGCCCCATGCTTCGGTCGCCGTCCCGTCGGTGTTCAGAATCTTGGCCTCGGCGGACGCAAGGCTGCCCTCGGAGGTTTCGTCGCGTTGCTCGTCAGTCGCCGTCGGAGCATCGCCATCCGTGTCACTCTCGGTCGGTTCTGCCGCCCCGGATGATTTGGAACTGCCCGCGCCCGCAAGGCCGAGCAACACGACCGCGGCCCCCGCAAGCGCCACGGCCCCGGACGCATCACGAGATGCGTCGTACGGGGTGCTTCCGGTTGCGACGGCACGCGCAACCTGCGCGGAATCGGGCAATGCCGACAGGACTCCTCCGCCGGGCACGATGGACGATGCCGTCCCGTCGGCGTCGACTGCGAAGGCAACCACCGAGAAGAGCGATTCACCCGAAACGGCGGTACCGGCGAGGGACAACATGTGCGACCCAGGAGCCAATCCGGTTGGCAAAGCTCCCGACAGCGTGGCGTCACCCGACGCATCGGTCACCCCTGACGCGACGAGTGTTGGCTGCGAGCGCACCTCGAGGCGAACCTCGCTCCCCGGCAGCAACCCGACCGCCGTCGCGCGCACGAGGGCCCCGGCGACCGGTGCACCCACACCGAATTCGGGAATCAATTCGAAACGTGGCTCGGCTTCGGTGGCCGCCACAGGCACGGTTGTCGGAACGACGTCGTCTTCGATCGTGGTCGACGTCGACGACTCGGGCATCGTCGTCGGAACCATCGATGTCGACGATGATGCGACCGTCGTCGACGGCTCGGTCGTCGCAGGCGGTTCGGTTACGACGACAGTCGTTCTCGTCGGAGTCGTCGCGGAGGTGGGAACGGCGCGGGACTGCTTCCTTTGCACCGTCGTCGATGTCGCGACCGAGGTGGTCGATACGGGCGCCGTCGTCGAAGTCGACGTCGTGGTCGACGTTGGTGGCGTCGTCGACGCGGTCGTGGGAGTCACAGCGGCGCGCGGCCTGCCCGTCTTCGCGGGCGACTGCGCGCCGAATCCCACCACATTGACGGCGCGCACACGAACGTCGTATTCCGTGCCATTGGCCAGACCCGTGATCTCGAATTTCGTCGATGCGCGGTCGACATTGACCCACGTCGTGCCGTCGATCGAGTACTCATAGCGATCGACGGCCTCACCCCCGTCATCGACGGGCCCATCGAATGACACAACCAACTTCGCATCACCCTCTTCGACGGTGGTGATCGTCGGCGCTGCCGGTGACGTCGCCGGGGCACGCGTGACATCGACGGTCGTCTCGGTGGCGGCACCACCCACCTCCACGCGGACAAGGATCTGATTGGAACCGACGGACAAGTCGACCTGCTGCGATGCCGACCCCGAAACCACGGCCGCAGCGCCCACACGAATGCTGGCCGACCCCGACGATGCGGTGGGCGTGATTCGGATCGTTCGCGTGCGATAGCCGACTGCAATCGCGTACGAGGTGCGCGACGACGCGAATGCGGGCGACAACTCCCCCGCCGACACTGCGAGAGCCGACAATCGCGTGTCAGGAACGCTTGCCGATGCCGAGTTCACCGAGGTCGAACCGAGGAGGTTCGAACGCGTCTCGACCATCCGTACATAACCGGGTTCGGAGGGCGTGAACGTGAGACCGGTCGCTCCGGAAACATCGGTGAACGACGTTCCGTCGGTCGAGTGTTGCCACTTGTACGTGCCGCTCGCCGCGTGTGACCACGTTCCCGGCGTACCCGTCATCGACGCACCGATCACTCCGGTCGAAGGAACCGTCGGCAACGCCGAGTTCGACGGCGCGGCAATGCCTGCGTTGGCCCCACTCCCCGCCACCGTCGATGCGTCGCTCAGTGTGCCAAGCCAACTCGACCCGCCGCCTCCGCCACCGTTGTCACCACCGGCGCCGCCGCCGTAGTAGCCACCGCCACCACCGCCACCTTCCGACGGGGCATTGCGATCGGTCGCGCTGTACCC
Organism: Ilumatobacteraceae bacterium; assembly: GCA_040401695.1. Taxonomy (GTDB): domain Bacteria; phylum Actinomycetota; class Acidimicrobiia; order Acidimicrobiales; family Ilumatobacteraceae; genus F1-20-MAGs119. The sequence goes on along the minus strand of JBBANY010000036.1, from coordinate 5,827 downwards.
GGCCCATCCACCCGCGTACCTGATGCCGTCGACACCGACCTCGGGCGTGGGCGACACACCGCCTGCGGATTGCGTACCGCCACCTCCGCCCTGCGCACCGACACCGGGCAAACCCGACGTCCCGCCTCCGGCTCCTCCCGCGGTGTTGTAGCCACCACCGCCGCCGCCACCGGCCGTGATCAGGTCATCTGTCGCCCCGAGAACGCGCACCGCCGAGCGGCCACCACCCGATGCGAACGCGCAATCGAATCCTGAGGTTCCGTTTCCGGCGGCTCCACCGCCGTAGGAGAAGTTGTGTCGACCCGTCGTGTCTGAGAGCAACGGAACGTCGGTCGAACAATGCCGACGTCCACCACCACCGACGATCACGGTGAATTGCTGGCCCGCCGTGACGCTCATTCGGCCCGTTGCATATCCGCCGCCGCCACCCCGGGTCGATTGACCCGATCGTCCGCCACCGCCGCCGGCGCCGATTGCCCGAATGACGACACTCGTCACCCCCGAGGGAACCGTCCACGTCTGGTCGGTACCCGTATACGTGAATGTCGAGTACTGGCCCGAATGTTCGAAGACCACACAACCGTCTCCGCCCAACGTCGCACCCGACATTGCCGCTGACTGGCCGCCGACACCCACACCCACCGGACACGTCGATGCCTGCGACACAACCGCATCGACGCCTTTCTCGTCGAACGACGACGCGACCGGGACCAACATCACCACGGCGACGGGAACACCACGAAGGAACGCAAGCGCTCTGCTTCGTCGCTGTCGTGCCCCGTCGATCATTCAGGAGAAGTCAACCGAACGAGAAAAAGAGAAGTTTTCTGTTTTCCTGAAAGCGATTTACAGTGTCCTCGTGATCGCCTTGCGCCAAGTTGCCCTCGTCGCACGCGACCTCGATGCGGCGATCGCCGATGTCAAACGGCATCTCGACGTCGACGTGTGCTTCCGCGACCCGGGTGTTGCCGAATTCGGACTGCACAATGCGCTCTTCAGAATCGGAAACCAGTTCCTCGAGATCGTCTCTCCCGTCACCGACGGCACGACCGCCGGCCGCCTGCTCGAAAAAATGGGGGGCGACTGCGGTTACATGGCGATTTTCGAAGTCGACGACCTCGACGCTCGAATGACCCGTCTTGCATCACTCGGGGTGCGCACCGTGTGGCAGGGCGACTTCCGCCAGATCCGCGGACGACACCTCCACCCGAAAGACACCGGTGGCACCCTCGTCTCGATCGACCAACCGCACCAACCCGGCGAGTGGCACTGGGCCGGACCCGACTGGCGCGAAGCGATGCCCTCGACCATCGCTTCGGCAATCACGAGCATCACTCTCGGCTCACCGGACCCCGATCATCTGCGCAACCGCTGGGGCGAACTCGACATCGACACGAATTATGCACACAACGGGCACGCAGAGAGCCTCTGTGGCGTCAGCCTGACGGCGACCCGCGCCACGGATCGCGGACGAACGTTCACGATCTGCGGTGTCGAGTTCAACCTGAATTGATCAGAAGGCTCGGATCGACCTGCCCGAACACAATGGCTCAGCGTGTCGTACCGTTTCAGAAAGCCCTGATCGGACGTCGCGGAGACATCGTGTAGTTGGTGGAGAAAATCATCGAATCACTCGTCAGACCGTTCATCAACACCGAGAAGTACGACGAGCCGCCGGGCAAGATGACCGAGGATGTCGCAATCGAGCCTTGGCTCAGGCTGTATGAACGTGCAACCACGAGGTTCCGCACCATCGCGATCGCCTCGTCGCGTGACGGGATGAACCAATCCGACTTGCCACCGCCTCGATAACTCGTCTCGAGACGTCCACACCCTCGGCACACCGGAACATCGGGGCACTGACTCTGGAGAAGCGCGGTATTGGCCTGCCCGGTCCCGATGGCCGTCCCGAACGGTCCCCTCAAACCGCTCCTCGTGCTGCAATAGGCGTCATAGTTGGGCAACCCGGGGCCCGTTGCCCAGCCATTGGGCGCCATTTCGAGGTTGTACATCATGGTGTTGGTCTGGGTGTTCAGGAACGCTCCGGTGTAGAAGACGACCCCACCGCCCGGACCGGTGTCTCCGATCTGGCAGAAACCGCCATTTGCACAGCTGACTCTGCTGAATGCACGAATCGGCAGGTGTTGATAATTCCAGTAGCTGGAACCGCTGTAGATGTCGCCTTCGAAGACCGCCGGCTGGCCACCTGTCGCGTAAGAAATCAGGAATTTG
>JBBANY010000036.1:0-3585 GCA_040401695.1 Ilumatobacteraceae bacterium | reverse complement strand
AGACTTCCGAGTTCGCCTTTCCGGCGCCGATCAAATTGGAGAATGACCCCGAGATCCCGGATTTCTTCGAACAGAGTCCGCCGTAGTCCCGTACGGAACTACTGCCGAACCAGTTGTCTGGCGCGTACTCCAAATACTGCCCCCACCACTGCTGGCTGGCAGCTGCGTAGAAAACGGTGCCACCACCGGGGCCGACGTCACCGACGACGCAGGTTCCGCCGCGCCGACACTCGGTTGCATCCCGTCGCGGTGCGACGGTGGTCGTCGTCGTTGTGGGCGGAATCGTCGTCGTCGTGGATGAAGTCGTGGTCGTACGAGGCACGGTGGTGGTCGTCGAGGTCGTGGTCGTACGAGGCACGGTGGTGGTCGTCGAGGTGGTCGTGGCTGTGGGGGCACTGAAGTAGCGCACCGGTCGCATCACCGCGTCCCAGTTTCCACCTCTAAGGACAACACCTGAGTCTTCCCACACGAGGAACTGGCCGAGATTGAGCGTCCCACTCGATGTCCAGTAGATGGTCGCGCCAAAGCCCCTGACGACGGGGTTACCCATGCGGCAATTCGAACTGGAACGCTTGACATAGTCACAGACAGCCACCATGTCAGCCGACGACGGCACCACCCAATCAGCCTTGCCGCCCGCGCGGGAATTGATGACAGGCGTCGCAATCGATTGATTGCACAAAGTACGCAGACGCTCGGTGTTTGTGGCACCGGCACCCAAACCTTCGGACAGCGAAACACGGTCAGACTCCTTCGGCGAACACCACGTCGTCACCACCGGATCGGTGGCCGTTCCCGACCAGCCGGACGGTGCCATCTCGATGAAGCGCCCCCACGACTGATTCGAACCCGCATCATAGACGATCGTTCCCCCGCCGGGACCCTTGTCGCCCACGCGACACGACGCAGGATCACACGGCGGAACAGTCGTCGTCGTTGTCGCCGGAATCGTGGTCGAGGTGGTCGTGGTCGAAGACGACGTGGTCGTGGTCGACGTGGTCGTAGTTGACGTCGAAGTTGTCGTCGACGTCGTTGCGGTGGTCGACGGAGCGATTTCGCCACTCACGCCCCACAATTCAATTTCGCTCACCTGGACTTCTGTGCCCTTGTCAAACCAACAGTCCCACGACTCGACGGGAATGCGATCAGTAAAGAGCACTCGGTAGTAGCGCGCCGGACCAACCGAGCCTTCGACGTCGAGGCGCAGCAATGCCGACTGCGTACCGCGCGCGCGGCTCAGCAAGATGACCTTCGAGGCCACTGTCGTCCACGGGCCGGACGGCCCCGGCCCCGCCTGTACGAGAACGCCTGTCGGGTCGCGTCCGGGGCAGTCATTCGCGGTGGTCAACTTCAGTGCATACACCGACGAGTCTGCTCTCAGCGTGAAGTCGACTCCGCCGAAACCGAGGCCGGCCGGACCGGCGACGCACAGGAACTTCGTTCCTTTGTTGCCATCGATAGATTTGTTGACATCTTCTCCACCGGGCCAGTTAGTGCACACGGGCGAGACGGACGCCACCGGCAACTTCACGAGGGCGGAGTCGGGAATCGTCGGAGGTGTGGTCGTTGCCGGCGCTGCCGTTGTCGTGGTGACGGGCGGGACGATCTGGAACTTGCGCACGGGTCGCACGACGTACGACGCAGAGTTGGTGTCGAGGAAGTCGTCGCCGGTGTCGAACGAGACCACACGACCATCGCTCCCCGAGGTCTCGGACGTCCAATAACCGTCGGGCGCGAAGGCGCCGATGCAGTCGGTGCCTTCGCCGCAGGCGAACCGATCGGCTACCTGATGCATGGTCTTCAACAGATCCTTCGTCGGAAGCTGCCAATCGGTGACACCACCGAAGTCGAGGTCGTCCGCCATTTGTTGCGCAGCAGCCTGGGCGCCCCACCCGTTGACCGGCGCGACTTCCCACATGTCGACTCCCGGCTGGGATCCACCGACGAAGACGATACCCCCACCTGGTCCGACGTCACCGACAGCGCACGGGCCGCCTTCGGCGCACGGCTTCGATGACACGCCAACGTTGCGGTCGCGAGAGTCGGAATCAGACGACGAACCGCAGCCCGCGACGATTGCCGAAACAAGAAGGACAATTGCTGTCCTGCGAAGGTTCACACGATTGATCACGACGGCTCCAACACGGGAAGGACCTGAATCTCACCGACGATCGGAACGATCGTCCGCACGGGTCGCACGTATGCACCACCCGTGACGCTTTGCGCCATCGGGCTGATGCCGCCAAAGTCGACGCCCTTGATGCCTTGGTTTTCGTTCGCGGCGAGATAAACCGCATTTGCAAACCCGCGCCAGCACCGTTTGACACCGGGGCAGCGGAACAACGCGCGGTCACGTCGCATCGACAGGAGGTCGAGCACCGTCGGCAAACGCCAATCGCTCTTGCGTCCGTAGACCAGTCCTTCGGCGTACGAATTGGCGGCTGAGTAGGAGCCGTACCACGTGACGGGCGCGACCTCGATCAACACGGCAGGTGCGCTGAGATTGAAATTGTTGAGAACGACGACTCCGCCCGCTGGGCCGATGTCACCGGCCTTGCAGGCCCCGCCCTCTGAACAGGTGAGATTCTTTGGAGCGGTGGATGTCGGTGCAACGGTGGTTGTCGGCGCAACCGTCGTCGGTGGCGTCGTGGCCGTGGTCACCGGCGCCACTGTCGTCGCGGGAGCTGGCGTTGTCGTCGGTGGCGTAGTCGCTGGCGTCGTGGCTGTGGTTACCGGTGCCACTGTCGTCGCGCCCGAAGCCGTCGTTACCGGAGCAACCGTCGTGGTTGGCGCGGCAAGCGTCGTTACCGGTCCAATCGTCGTGACCGTCGCCGGTCCAACCGTCGCCGTCGGCGCCACGACCGTTGCCGGCGCGGCAACGGTCGTGGGTGTTGATTCTGCGCTCGGTGCCTGTTTCACAACGAAGGCCGGCGGCAACGAAGAGGTGGTCGTGGTTCCGACGATCGCACCGGTGCCATCGCCCGATGCGCTCTGCCCGCCGGCAACGGGAACGTTCGGCCCGGGTGCCGGAACGAGTTCCGGAGCCGGCGTGACGCCGATCGCCTCGAGCGCACCCGTCTGAGTCGTCTCGCTCAGCGACACCAACGAGGTGATGTTTGCCGGCAAGGCAACCGTCAAGGCCCACTTCCGGCTCTTCTTGTCTTTGCCCCCCGAACAGACTGAAAAGACTCCGTTTTGATAGCGGGTGGTACCAAGTTTTTCGCAACGCCAGTTCTTCACTGCTGCAACGCCGTAAAGGATTCCGTTCTTTTTCGCGGCCGCACCGGCACCCTTCAAGCTCACTGCGGCGCAGACGTACGAAGAACCTTTCTTCTTCGAGACCTCACCAAGCTTCGTACAGGTCGTGCCAGCCAAGGAAACTCCGACGTTGCGGTCGCGAGAGTCCGAACTGCCGCCACATGCGGCGATCGACAGCACCAGCAGAGCACCGGCGATCACTTTTTTCCAGGCCACGGCAGCAGACTAGAGCAGATTGAACGGTGGTTCAACGCACCCAGTGAAGCTCAATCCACCGGGCCCTCTGGAATCAGTGGGCGTTGAGGGACTCGAACCCCCGACCCTCTC
>JBBANY010000035.1:0-25040 GCA_040401695.1 Ilumatobacteraceae bacterium | reverse complement strand
CATCAGGCCGGTCCAGGCACGCATGCCCGCCGCGAGCCACTCCGTGTCGATGTCGGTCGCAATCTCGTCTCGCAGCCGATCGACGTCGGCGAATGCAGCCGGCGACAGACGAGGAAGACTCTGCGGCCGCCGGCCTGCACGATTCGCGTCGGACAGGATGCCGAGAAGAACCGTGGTGAAACGCGTCGCGGGTCCCACGGTGTCGCTCGGAGCGTCGTAGCCGGGCACCGGCGAACCGAAAATCAACGCGTACTCCGCAGCGTGCTTGGACGACCAGCGGTACGCAGACCAACCAACTGCGTGCCAGCGGCCGAGCAGATCGTCGTGGTCGACTTCTGCGTTGGCCCGCTCTGCCGCCGCACCGAATGCGTCGTACGCATCGATGATCAAAGCCGTCAACAACTCGTTGCGGCTGGGGAAGTAGCGGTAGACCGCCGAACTGCACATGCCGAGGTCACGAGCGACGGCCCGAAGCGACAGGCCCGATGCGCCGTCTCGTATGAGGTGACGGCGAGCAATGCGCTTGATCTCGGTGGTGGTTTGCACCCGTGCAAGTTCTCGAAGACCAGCCATTTGGCTCAGGCTACTTGTCGTGAACCAAATTCGAGAGCACTGCTCTTGTTTTGGTCGGGGCACCTTGCTATTGTGAGAGCACTGCTCTCGCTTTGGGGCATCAGGTACACCACGCTCGGGAGGGAAACCGACATGCTGACTCGACTCGCTCGCTTCACGGTTCGCAGAAGGCGGTGGGTCCTTGCATCCACGGTCTTGTTTCTGTTGATCGCGATATTCCTTGGAACCGGGGCATTTGGCGTATTGAAGACCGAGGGCTTCGACGACCCGTCATCCGAGAGCGCCCGCGCCGAGGCTCTGCTCGAGGAGCACTTTGGTGGGGGTGAACCGAACGTCGTACTCGTCCTGACTGCAGAGGGCCGAGACGTGAACGATCCGACCCTTGCGGCGGGCGGAGTTGCGCTTGCTGAACGCTTGGATGCACTCGAGGGCGTCGAACAGGTCGTCTCGTATTGGTCTCTCGACAACGCACCGCCGCTACGCGGCAGCGATGGCGACACCGCGCTCGTTCTCGCACGACTCGTAGGCGACGACGATTTGGTCGACGAGCAACTCACCGTCATCGATGAGCAGTTCACCGGTTCCCAAGGTGACTTCAACGTGCTTCTCGGGGGCAGCGACGCCGTATTCGCCGATATCGGCCACACAATCGAAGGTGACCTGCTGCGCGCTGAGCTGATCGCAATTCCGCTCACTCTCATACTTCTTCTCTTCGTGTTCCGAAGCCTGGTTGCCGCGCTCCTCCCCCTCTTCGTCGGAGTCATTGCGATCTTCGGGACGCTCCTCAGCCTCTACGTCATCGGCTCGGCTACCGACGTGTCGATCTACGCAGTGAATCTGACAACTGCGCTGGGCCTGGGTCTCGGAATTGACTACAGCTTGTTCATCGTCTCTCGCTTCAGAGAGGAGTTGCACGGAGGACGAACTATCGAGGAATCCGTCGTGCGGACGGTTCAAACGGCCGGCAAGACCATCTTGATCAGCGCTTTGACGGTCGCGGTGTCACTGTCAGCGCTCCTGGTCTTCCCCCTCTACTTTCTTCGGTCATTCGCGTACGCAGGTGTCGCTGTGGTGCTTCTCGCTCTTGCGGGGTCGATCCTCTCGCTGCCCGCGTTGTTGGCCGCCATCGGACATCGGATTGATGCCGTTCGGATTGGTCGGCGCCGCGAAGCGCGCCCCGAGCACGAAGGCACGTGGCACCGTGTCGCCGTCCTGGTGATGCGCCGCCCGATACCCGTGGCGACGGCAGTCGTGATCTTTTTGGTACTTCTCGGTGCCCCGTTCCTGCGCGCGAGTTTCGGAACACCTGACGACCGAGTGCTGCCCTCCTCAGCCGGGAGTCGTCAGGCTGCCGAGGTACTGCGCGCCGAGTTCAGCGGGAACGCCGCGGAGGGCTTCGGTGTCGTGGCCGATGGCGTCGGGTCTGATCGGATGGAAGACATCGCGAGAGCGGCGGCAACACTCTCCGCAATGCAAGGGATCGACCGAGTCGACAGTGCCGCCGGCACGTTCGTCGGGGGAAATCTCGCGTCCTCGGGCCCAAACGATCAGTCGTTTCTCGCCGCTGACGGCGTCCCGATCACGTGGATGTCGGTCGTGCCCGACTTTCCCGTCATCTCCCCCGAGGGTGAGCAGCTGGTACACGACATCCGCAATCTCGATCTTCCATTCGACGTTGCCGTCGAAGGCCAGACAGCCGGCCTCGTCGACTCCAAGGCCGCGATCGGAAACGCCCTGCCATGGGCGATCGCGATCATCGTCGTTGCCACCTTCGTCCTTCTCTTCCTCATGGCCGGCAGCTTGTTGGTGCCGGTGAAGGCGCTGGTGCTCAACTTGCTCAGCCTCACCGCCACGTTCGGCGCGATGGTGTGGATCTTCCAAGACGGGAATCTGTCCGACCTTCTCGGCTTCACCGCAACGGGAACCCTCGACATCTCGATGCCGATCCTCATGTTCTGCATCGCGTTCGGCCTCTCGATGGACTACGAGGTATTCCTCCTGTCGCGAATCAAGGAGGAATACGACCGCACTGGCGACAACGAAACGTCGGTCGCCCTCGGCCTCGAGCGCACCGGCCGCATCATCACCGCCGCCGCGCTGTTGCTATCGATCACGTTCTTCGCATTCGGTACGTCGGGTGTCAGCTTCATCAAGATGTTCGGCATCGGTCTTGGCATCGCCGTTCTGATGGACGCAACCATCGTTCGTGCTTTTCTCGTGCCCGCATTCATGCGGCTTGCCGGTGATGCGAACTGGTGGGCACCAGCCCCGCTACGTCGCATCTACGAGCGTTTTGGCCTCGACGAATCGGAGGCCAAGTGATGACTCCACGGCACCTGATCGTTGGCGCCGGCCCCGTTGGCACCACGACCGCAGTCAAACTCGCCGATCTCGGCCACCACGTCACCGTCCTGTCGCGCAGCGGACGCGGACCCGCGCACCCTGGCATCGAGCTGGTAGCCGCTGACGCGACAGACTCCGACATGCTCGTCCGTCATCTCGACGGCTCGGGCGCACTCGTGAACGCGGCAAACCCCGCGTATCACCGCTGGCCACAGGACTGGCCTCCCCTTCACGAGGCAATGCGTACCGCGACCCAACAAACGGGTTCGCTGCTCGTCGTCATGGACAATCTCTACGCATTTGGCGCCGGAGCCGCCATGCCGATGCGAGAGGACACCCTTCTTCGGCCGACGGGACAAAAGGGCAAGGTCCGTGCCGAGATTGCGACGACTCTGATGGACGATCACCAGGCCGGAAAACTGCGTGCGGCCATCGTTCGTGCGTCCGACTTCTACGGCCCCGGGGTTCTCGAGTCGGCTTTCGGAGAGCGGACCGTGCCACGCGTGATTGCAGGAAAGAAGGTGTCGCTGCTCGGAAACCCCGATGTTCCACACGTTGTCAGTTACATGCCCGACGTTGCCAGCACCCTCGTTGCGGTCATCACACAAACTCAAGCAGCCGGGCAAACCTGGCTCGTTCCCAACTCTCCCGCCGTGACACAACGTGAAATCGTCGAAGCTTTTGCGCGGGCCGCAGGGACCACGGCGAAGGTGACCGCGATACCCAAAGTTGCGATCATTGTTGGTGGCGTGGTGGTCCCCCTGCTCCGCGAGCTGAAGGAAACTTGGTACCAATTCGCCGAGAACTGGACGACCGACTCGTCTCGAACCGAGTCGATTCTTGGTGTCAGACCCACGCCCTTAGCGGATGGGGCGGCGGCGACTGTCGAATGGTGGCGCGAGCGCGCGTAACGGGCGTCATCGATTGGCGTAATCGAACCACCGAAGTAACCGCAGCGCTTGAAACACGGTCGAGGTGGGGTCCCCCATCTCGACCGTGTTTCAATCAAAACTTCGACAACGCGGCCGAGAGGACGGCATCGAGGTCGGAGACACCCAATTCGGCGTCGAGATCGCCGAGAGTGATGCCGACCATCGTGACCGACAGCAACACCGATTGTGAACGAACTAACGTGGAATAGACGTTCCACATACCTCCGCCTCCCGCCTCTTCGATTTGAGCGAGGACTGCAACGCGCTGATCACCGACGGGATCGATGTCGACCTCGGTGATCGTTGCCGGGCCTTCTTCACCCGCGGGAACCTCGCCGAGGCAGTCGAGGAAACCCGGCGCGATGTCGTCGAACATCGACTCGAGTTCATTGGGCTCGCCCGACACGGCCCACTGCTGGACGAACTCCACGTGTCCCGCGCGATCCGCGGGTGGTTTGATCGGATTGTCGACGGTTTTGTCGAGCTGACGGAACGCCTGCCACTGCAGCTTGTCGAGCGCGTCTCTCGCGGCCTGGTTCGTCTTCTCACACACCTCGACCCGCGGGAGCATGCCTATCACGGCATCGGTGATGACGCCCGATGCAGGAAGGCTCGCGCCATCGGGACCGGGGTTCAACTTCCACTCGCCCTCCAGGTCTTCGTCCATGAGAAGCGAAGCGGCCAACTCTTCGGCGGTCTTCACCGTGTTCTTGTCGCGGGTGCGGGTCAGCGAACACCCCACCAGACCAAAGGTCGTGGTCGCGACGATGACAACGATTCGAAATCCATGCAGGCGCCTCATCGACCCGAACCTATGGACGCGGGGATTCACTGCTTTGCGACAAACCTCCCTCACTCAGGTGAAGAGGGTGTCGAAAATCGCCTCAGCGGTTCGACTGCACGCGCCTGCGACTGACGAGAACGGCTACTGCAGTGATTGCCGTCTGGACCGGCAGCAAGAGCCACTTCACGGTTGCGGGTCGAGTGGTCATGATGTTTTCGGTGCTCCCCGGAACGACGATCAAGAGGGCAATGAAGAGAGCCGCTCCTTGCCACCAGATCGCCCGGAGCGCACCTTCGATGTCTCCTCGCCGACCGGCGCGCACGGCAAGGACGAGTCCGACGACGGGAACCGAGCAAAGGAACAGAGTCGCGGGCAGTTCCCGCCAGACCGACTCCCAGCCTCTGATCCTGTCGTCGTCGGCGACGGTCGGACTGGTTTTCACCATCACGCTCCACACGATGAGGAATGCAATTCCAATCGGTACGCCGATCAGCGTGAGAAGTGACCTGCGCACCAGGGTCCGGCTCTTCGCCATGTCAATCACCGCAACGACCATGGACCGAATCGTAAGTCCACTGCGCCTGACCCTCGCGGGACAGCGGTCACCGGTTCGGCAGCACGCGCAGCATTCAGTCGACGAAGAACTTGCTGCGCACCTGACCCTCCGGGCCGTAGACCGGTTCGTCACGGGTGGTCAGGTACATACGGTTCCAACTGCCGGTCGGCTTGCGGCCGATCAGCAGATCGCGCATCGCGAGGTAGTTCGCGTGCGTGAAGTGTGCTGCGAGCGACGCCTCGTCTTCCCACAACTCATAAACCTGGATACGCGTCGGATGACAAGGATCTGCGGCGAAGCAATACGCATGGCAGCCCGGTTCATCGTCGCGCGTTGTTTTCTGAATCGGCGCCGACACGGCGACGACGTCGTCGCGGGTGGCTTGGTCGGCGAAATCCAGTTGTGCAGCGACGACGATCATGACGAGGCAAGGTAGTCGTCGCGGCGTCGTTTCACCCCGTCGACCCAACCGTGAGCGTCGCAAGACCGGCCATCTCTCCCCCGTCGGCAACGAACTCGGCCCCCGTGCAGTAACTCGACTCGTCGCTCGCGAGAAAGACGACGAGATGCGCAAGTTCGTGCGGAAGCCCCGCCCGCTTCATCGCTACGTGAGGTTGCGACATGTCCATGCCATCCGTCATCGGCGTGAGAACCGCTCCGGGATGAACCGAGTTGCATCGAATACCCGAAGTGCCGAGATCGAGTGCGACTGCTTTGGTCAGGCCGCGCAGACCGAACTTCGAGGCTGTGTAGCCGACGAGGCCGCCGTACCCCTTCAGCCCGGCGGTCGACGAGATGTTGATGATCGAGCCGGGTGTCGCAGACCTCATGGTCGGCAGCGCCGCTTGGATTCCGTTGAACGCCCCGGTCAAGTTGATGGCGATAACCCGATCCCACTCCGACGCCGCGAAGTCGTCGACGGGGCCCACAGCGAGGATGCCGGCGTTGTTGACGAGAACGTTCAACTTTCCGAATCGCGCGACGGCCGCATCGACGGCGTAACGCCAGTCGTCGCGGTTCGTCACGTCGAGGTGCACGTACATCGCCGCCTCGCCGAGTTCGGCCTCGACGGCCAGACCTTCCTCGTCGCGAAAGTCAGCAACGATGACACTCGCACCCTGCGCCACCATCGCCCTCGCGAAACTCGCACCCATGCCCCTCGCGGCGCCGGTCACCAACGCGATCTTGCCGACGAGACGTTTTCCCCGCGGATAATCGACTGATCCCATGCCGCCGAGCATCGGGGCGCGCGAGGTGGACGATGCGTGAGATGTGTACCTGATCGCGACCGTGACGGCCGCTGCGTCAGTTGAAGATCGAGTCGTCGACCCAGCTGCCGTGGAAGCCGAACGGCACGCGCTGGGGCAGGTGCACGCGGGCGACCGGTGGCTTGGCCATGTCGGTTGCGTCGAGGATGACGAGTTCCGACGTCTCGGTATCGCTGTAGTACACGAATCCCATCGCGTAACCCTCGTCCTCGCCGGCCTTGGCCGAGTCCTGTACGAAGGCGAATTCACCGGGGTGCGCGTGCGGACCGAAGTCGTGAACGGTCTTCGAACCGTCCTTCATGTCGTATTTGGCAACGACACCAGCCGAGTCCATGGCGCCGACCTTTGCGTCGCGCGCACCGGATGCCCAGCCGTAGCGGTGCTTCAGGCCGACGACACGGTCGTCGACGCGCGGGAACCCGTGCGCCCAGTCGTCGTACTGCTGTTCGCGGACCGCTCCGGTCTTCAGGTTGAACGTCCAGCGCCACATGTACGACGGGTCGAAGTCGTCCATCGACTTCTTCCACATCGTGGCGTGACGGCCGACGTCGCAGATCACCTCATCACCCTCGACGTACGAGTTGAGCGGATGGAAGACGTAGCACGGGTCGACCTCGAACCAACGAATATCGGCGTCGGTTCCCATGCGGGGCATGATGCCGATGCGCGCACCGTAGGTGTCGTCCCAACCGATCGGCGGCAAACCCTGGGCGATCTTGTCGAGGTCGAACACGACGGGCAGGTCCATGAAGATCGCGTGGTCGCGAGTGATCATGAAGTCGTGCATCATCGTGCCCTTCGGCGTGGTGATGGGGGCCGAGTGAACGAGCTGACCCTTCGCGTCGAGCACGTGGTAGGTCACGTACGGTGCGATTGCCGAGTATCCGAAGAAGTGGAGCTCATTCGTCACCGGACAAAGCTTCGGGTGCGCAGTGAATGCGGTGGTCAACTTGCCGCCGAAGTCGTCGCAACCCATTGTTTCGAGATCGCGCGACAGCTCCCAGGGGAAGTGTCCCTCTTCGAGAGCCCAGATGCGACCGGCATGACCGAGAACGTGGGTGTTCGCCGCGCTCGCCGTGGGATCGAACATGCAATCCGGATCCATCGCCTCGAGACCCTTTTCGTATTTCGTGGAACGCACATAACGGTTGCGGTACCACTTGGCCTCTCCACCTTCGAGGCGGACACCGTGGATCATGCCGTCACCGAAGAACCAATGGTCGGTGTATCCGGTCTTCGGGTTCGAGCCGTTGCGCAGGTACATGCCCGAGAGGCTCTTCGGGATCGCGCCCGTGACCTTCAGATTGAAGTCGGTCACCTCGTTGGACACGGGTGCGTAGTTGCCCTTCAGGAACCACGGCTTGTGTTCCCCTGCTTGCTTGCTGTCGAGCACGTCGGTCATCGCCGACCCCCTTTTCTTGAATCGAACGCCCCCGCGCCCGCTTCGTCGTGTCCCCTCATCTTTGCCCCGTCGAGGGGACTGCGCAACACGTAGCCTGCTTCCATGGCGCTCCCGAAGTTGTCGATCCTCGACCTTGCCTCGATCGGCGAGGGCGAGACGATCGGCGAATCACTCGCGGGATGCGTGGCGGTCGCCCAGAGCGCCGAGAAACACGGCTACGAGCGGGTCTGGTACGCCGAGCACCACAACTCGGAGTTCATCGCCTCGTCGTCGCCCGCGGTGCTGATCGCCCACGTCGCGGCGTACACGACCTCGATCCGTTTGGGCGCGGGCGGCGTGATGCTGCCCAACCATTCGCCCCTCGTCATCGCCGAGCAATTCGGCACGCTCGCCGCACTGCATCCGGGACGAATCGACCTCGGCCTCGGTCGCGCACCCGGCACCGACCAGACCACGTTCATGGCGATGCGCCGCGATCCGCGGTCATCCGAACGCTTTCCACAGGACGTGCTCGAACTGCAGGCCTTCTTCTCCGACACCTCGCGCGTGGCGAACGTCGTGGCGACCCCGGGTCGCGGGACGAACGTGCCTCTCTACATTCTCGGATCGTCACTGTTCGGTGCGCAGTTGGCCGCCGCACTGGGTCTGCCCTTCGCATTCGCATCGCACTTCGCACCCGACTCGCTGCACGAGGCGATCGAGATCTATCGCTCGCGCTTCGAACCTTCACGACAGCTCGACACGCCGTATCTCATCTGTGGCCACAGCGTCATTGCCGCCGACACCGACGACGATGCCGAACGACAGTTCCAGCGTCGTCGACGGACGTTCGCCAAGGCACTCTTCAGCCCGCCGGGCAATCGCTTGACCGACGAACAAGCAGAAGAGCTGCTCGCCTCACCCCGGGGTGCGTACCTGAACCGCGTCTTTCACTATTCGGCGGTCGGCACCTCCCACTCGGTGGTGCGCACGCTTGCTGCTTTCGCCTCTGAAACAGGGGCCGACGAGATCATCACCGCACACCACGCCGATCGCACCGAATCGAGGGTGCATTCGATCGCGCTACTTGCCGGCGCGTGGAGTGCTCAGGCGTCAGCCAACTTGTCGGCCGCGCGCTGAACGATTTCACGCCAATCGGTCTCGGCCAACTCGCCGACATTCTTGTTCGTCGTGAAGTCGCCGATCTGCAGGACCATGATGACCTCGCCGATCCGCGCGACGGTCGTGCGACCCATCGATGCGGCCATCTCCTTGCCTTCGGGCGGCACCAACTGCGATCCCCAACTCACCGACTCGTCGCCCACCTCGGGGCCGTCGATTTTCCAGGTCTCCTGAGTGACGCCGGGTTCCTCCGTCCACTTCGCGTTGTCGCAGATGTTGACGACGGTGACGATCCCCTCGAAGTACTCCCGCACCGAGTCGTTGCGCCAAGCCTGCAGTCGCATCATTCGCGGCACCTCCGATCCGCCGACCTGCATCTGCATCTCGACGTCCGCGCCGGCATCACCCGCGAGGTCGTCGAGTCCGGCGGCCGCATCCGAGGCGTCGGGGCACCACGTCGACGGGTCGATCAACGGATTCTCGACGCCGCGTTGTGTGAACACGTCGCGCTGTGTTTCCTGCCATTCGCCCGGCATGTCGGTGATGCCGAGGAGACCCTCGGAAAGGGTTTCCGGGGACTGGTCGGCCGACTTGGTGCACCCGACGAGGGTTCCTGCGATCAGAATACCTACCCACCACGCGTGTTTTGTTGTTGCCATTCGGCGCAACGTAACGAGCCATCTCTGACACGGAGAGGGACGTACATCACCATTTCCCAAGCCGACGGAGCGGCAGTAGCCTCGAATCCTCGTGGGCTCAGACCAGTCAGCCGGACGGGAATCCGTCGAACTTGCCAAGAAGGTGCGGGCGTCGGACACCCACACAACCGTCGAAGAAACCGCGGGCGCCGATGACCACGATCACGGGGCGGCTCACCAGGTGGGAACGGTCGCCCTGGCGCTCGGTGCGCTGGGTGTCGTGTACGGCGACATCGGCACGAGTCCCCTCTATTCGCTGAAGGAAACGTTCACCGAGAAGTCGCACGTGATGACAGTCGACCGCATCAACGTGTTCGGAGTCTGCTCGCTTGCCTTCTGGGCGCTCATTCTCATCATCTCGGTGAAGTACCTGATGTTCGTCATGCGCGCCGACAACAAAGGCGAAGGCGGAATCCTCGCCCTCACGGCCCTCGTTGGTCGCAACTCGTCGACGGGCAAGAAGACCGGTCTTCTCGTCGCACTCGGCGTGTTCGGAACCGCCTTGCTCTACGGCGACGGCATCATCACCCCCGCCATTTCGGTGTTGAGTGCCGTGGAAGGCCTGGAAGAGGTGTCCACTTCGTTCACCGACTGGGTCGTTCCGATTGCGGTCGTGATCCTCGTCGCCTTGTTCGTCGTACAGCGTCGCGGAACCGGCGCAGTGGGCAAGGTGTTCGGGCCGATCATGATGATCTGGTTCGCCACGCTCGCAATCGTCGGCTTGTCGAAGATCATTCCCGACCCGGGCATCATCCAGTCGGTGAACCCGTACTACGCGGTGAAGTACTTCACCCACGAACCCGGCAAGGCTTTCCTTTCACTCGGATCGATCTTCCTCGTCGTCACCGGTGGCGAGGCCTTGTACGCCGACATGGGCCACTTCGGACGCAAGCCGATCATGTACGGCTGGTACGGCATGGTGTTGCCGTCTCTGGTCCTCACCTACTGGGGTCAGGGGGCATTCCTCTTGAACAACCCCGAGGACATCGAGAGCGTGTTCTTCCGGATGGTTCCGGAGTCGATCGTGCTACCGATCGTCATCCTGGCCACGATGGCCACGATCATCGCTTCGCAGGCGCTGATCTCGGGAGTGTTCTCGCTCACCGCGCAGGCCGTGCAAATGGATTACCTGCCGCGCATCAAGGTGGTGCACACGTCGAGCAAGCACTACGGCCAGATCTACGTGCCACTGGTGAACTGGCTGCTGATGGTGGGCTGCGTCGGCTTGGTGATCGGATTCCAAACGGCGAGCAATCTGGCGGCGGCCTACGGCATCGCGGTCACCATGACGATGGCGATCACAACGCTCATCTTCTACCGCGTGCTCACCGAAAACTGGGGCTGGAGCAGCGCGAAGGCGATGCTCGTTTGCGTACCGATGTTGATCATCGAAATGGGTTTCCTCGGCGCAAACCTCGTGAAGATTCCACATGGAGGGTGGTTCGCCCTTGCCGTCGGCATCATCCTCATGGTGCAGATGCAAACGTGGCGTCGCGGCCGCGCCCTGGTCGCACAACGCATCCACCGTGGCGAAAAGGAGATCAGGCCGTTCCTCGATGGTGTCGACGCGATGACCCGTGTCGACGGAACCGCCGTGTTCATGTTCAAGGACATCGGCAAGGCACCACCTGCGCTCGTCAACAACCTGCTCCACAACAAGGTGCTGCACAAGACAACCCTCATCGTTTCGGTCGACACGGCAGGTGAACCCCGCGTGCCGGCAGAAGACCGTGCCGTCATCACCAAGGTGGCTCCCGGTGTCTTCCAGGTGCAACTGCGCTTCGGCTTCATGGACGAGCCGAACGTACCGGCCACTCTCCAGCGGATCGAGCATCCGGGCCTCGAATACGACGCGAGCGACGTCACGTACTTCATCGGCCACGAATCGATCGTCGCGGGCAAGGCACCGGGCATGAACCCCCTCGCCGAGCATCTGTTCGTGCTGCTGAACCGCGGGGCCGACAGTGCGGTGCGGTTCTTCAACCTGCCGACGGACCGCGTGTTCGAAGTCGGCTCGCGCGTCGAGATCTAGGGGTCGGGTCGTGGCGAAACTCCCGACGATTGCCGTCTGCTACCTCGCGGGAGTCGACTCGACACAGATCGAAGAGCGTCGCGGGCCCTCGCGCATCACCGACGCGCTACCCGACCATCCGATTCTCGACATGCGTGATCGCACACCGGCCGACCTCGGCGATGGTGAACGCGCGCGCATGGCCGAGGTCGAGATTGCCTTCATCCTCGACATGCCGGATTACATCTTCGATGCGTTTCCGAACCTCAAGTGGATTCATTCGCTGAAGACGGGTCACGACCACATTCCTCTCGACGAACTGCGCAAGCGCGGCATTCGACTGACGAATGGCGCGGGGACAGCGGCGACGGAGATCGCAGAGTTCGTCATCGCCCGCGTCCTCGAACACTGGAAGCGCCTGCCGCAGATCGCCGCGCAACAAGTCGAACACCGTTGGTATCCGGCCTTTGGTCGCGCCCTCTCCGAAGCGAACATCGTCCTCGTGGGCTACGGGCCGATCAACCAGGAGGTTGCCCGACTGCTCGCTCCGTTCAACGTGAACCTCACCGCCGTGCGCCGCTCGGCCTCATCGGCATCGGCCGGCGTTGCGCGCACCGTGTCGTTCGCCGACATGAACTCGGTTCTCGGTCAGGCAGATGCGGTGGTGGCCGCCGTGCCCTCGAACGCCGACACGACGGGTCTTTTCGATGCCGCTTCGTTTGCAGCGATGAAACCCGGCTGCTTCTTCGTGAACGTCGGCCGCGGTACCGCGGTCGTCGAACCGGACTTGATGGCCTCGCTCTCGTCGGGTCACCTCGGCGGCGCCGCACTCGACGTGACATCCGAAGAACCACTACCCGCCGACAATCCCCTGTGGGACTCGGCCGCGCGCATCTCGCCGCATAGTTCGGCAACGCTTGCCAACACAATGCGTCGTGTCCACGACCTTTTCATTCGCAACGTCGGGCTGTACTCCGCCGGGGCGCGACTCGACAACGAAGTCGAGATCTAGGCGGTTGCACCGCCAACTTCATCTGCTCAGGCGGTTGCACCGCCAACTTCATCTGCTCAGGCGGTTGCACCGCCATCGACGACCACGGTCTGGCCGGTGATGAAGGCTGCGAGTTCGGAGACGAGGAACAAGGTCACGCGCGCGATGTGATCGGGTTGGCCGGCGATGCGCAACGGATTCGCCGCGATCGCCGCGTCGATGTCGAGGCCGCCGGCCTTCAGCGGTGCCATCTGCTCCTGCACTCCGGGTGTATCGATGATGCCCGGAGCGATCGCGTTCACGCGGATACCGCGGGGCCCGAGTTCGTTGGCAAATGCCCGGGTCAGGGCGATGACTGCTCCCTTCGAGGCCGAGTAGGCGGTGATGTTCGCTCCGCCACGGATACCCGCGATCGACGCGAGGTTGACGATTGCGCCGCCGTCTTTCATTGCTCGCGCCGCCTCGCGTGCCGCGCTGTACTGGGCACGGACGTTGACCTCGAGCATCCTCGACACGAAGGAGTCGGAGACCTTGTCGATCGGACCTGTCGTCGGGTAGATCCCGGCGTTGTTCACGAGGATGTCGAGGTTTCCGCCACGCGCCGCGGCCGTCACCGCCGCGGACAATTGGTCCGCGTTGGTGATGTCACACACGACGAACGAACCGCCGATTTCCTTGGCCGTTGCGTCGCCTGACGCGTCGAGGTCGGCGAGTGTCACGTTGGCGCCAGCCGCACGGAGACGCTCGGCGATTGCCCTGCCGATGCCCTTCGCAGCCCCGGTCACGAGGGCGTTCTTGCCGGTGAGATCGATGAGTGTTTCGTTGTCGGGCGTCGCCATACCCCGACGTTAGTGTCGACCCATGACCCCGAACGACGCGGTGCCCTTCAGTCTGCTGTCTGATGCGTTCCAGGCCGATCCGCCCGCCATGTTCGCCGCGATGCGCGAGAAGTGCCCCGTGCACCACGCGAACGAACCCGCACCTCACTTCAGTCTGACCCGCGAAGTGGACGTCGCCGGATCACTGCGTGACGATGCGACATGGTCGTCGAAGTTCGGGCCCGGCCTCGCCTTCGGTGAGCCCGGCACCGGCGTGCTTGTGTCGAGCGACCCGCCGGCCCACACTGCCGAACGCCTGGCGATCACCCGCATCTTCAAACCTTCGGCGATCGAGGCGATGGAGGGCGATGTCCGAAAACTCGTCTACGACCTCGTCGAAGGTTTCAAAGACCGCGGACGCGGCGACCTCATCGCGGACCTCGGCATGCCGGTGCCCCTCACCATCATGTGCTGGATGCTCGGGACACCGGTCGAGGACATCGAGAAATTCCGCAACTGGGTTCTGCCGATGGCCGAAGCGGTCGCCTACGTCGGCGGCAGACAGGCGAACGACACGGTCATCAACGCATACAAGAGCTACGGCGAATACTTCGGTGCGCATATCCGCAATCGCATGGCGATGGTCGACGCGGGTGACACCCTGCCCGATGATCTCTTGACGCGATTGCTGACGGTGGAACGCGACGGCAACCGTCTCACGTTCCAACAGGTGATGGGCTTTTGCCAGTTCCTTCTCGTCGCCGGTTCGGCAACGACGACTTTGCTCATTGGCAACGTGGTGAAGCGGCTGATGGAATTTCCCGACCAATTCGAGATGGTTCGCAACGACCGCAGTCTGATACCGAACGCCATCGAAGAGAGTCTGCGCTTCGACGCACCCGTGCACGGATTGTTCCGCACCAACACCTGCCCCGTCACGCTGCACGGCGTCGACATTCCCGTCGACTCCAAGGTGCTGATGATGTTCGGTTCGGCGAACCGCGACCCCGCGGCGTGGGACCGGCCCGACGAGTTCGACATCACGCGCGACCTGACGACCCTGAAACGACACGCCGCCTTCGGGGTCGGCATCCACTACTGCCTCGGGGCCCCGCTCTCGCGCATGGAGGGAGTCCTTGCCCTCGAGGCCGTCCTCGACCACCTCCCCCGGCTCAGGCCCGATGGCCCCCCAACCCGCGTCAAAGCGCCGGTTCTCAAGGGTTTCGAGACTCTTCCGGTGCGCTGGGACTGAAAACCGAAAAGTTGACTATTCCGATAGGGTTTTGGAGAATAAAACCCGACTGGAAGGGTCAGCAATGCAGTTCCCCATCAATCTGAACCTGGCCGGCCGCCGCGTGTTGTTGGTTGGCGGCGGACGCATTGCACTGCGCAAGGCTCAGCAACTTCTGGCGTGTGGCGCGGATCTGACGGTCGTGTCGCCCGATGTCGTCGACGAGTTCCGCGACATGGGAGTCACTCTGGTGCAGCGTCGCTACGAAGCAGGCGACGTCGCCGGCTTCCGATTGGTCGTGACTGCCACCGGCAACGTCGTTGTCGACCAACAGATCTTCGACGAGTGTGAATCGCTCGGCATCTGGGTGAACTCGGCCGACGATCCCGAACGCTGCACGTTCACTCTCCCCGCGGTGCACCGTCAGGGTTCGGTGATGGTCACCGTGTCGACCGGTGGTGCCAGCCCGGCATTGTCGTCGTACCTGCGCGCGCAAATCTCAGAGCTCATCGGCCCCGAGTTCGCGGACATCGCGGCGGAGCTTGCCGCACGACGCGCCGACGTGCACGCGCGCGGTGCAAGTACAGAAGACATCAACTGGCGCCCGATCATCGAAGATGTACTCGTCACGCACGGAGTCGCACGATGACCGTTCATCTGGTTGGCGCGGGCCCGGGTGATGCGGATCTTCTCACCGTGAAGGCGGCACGTCTCGTGGCTGCTGCCGATGTGATCGTCCACGATCGTCTCGCTGATCCTTCGATCCTCACACTCGCGCGCGCGGATGCGGAATTCATCGATGTCGGCAAGCGTCCCGGCAATCCGACACCGCAAGAGAACATCAACGCGTTGTTGGTGCACCTCGGTAGTCAAGGCCTCGAAGTCGTGCGCCTGAAGGGTGGCGACCCGTACGTGTTCGGCCGAGGCGGCGAGGAGGCGGACGCGCTGATGTCCGCGGGCATTCCCTTCGACGTGGTTCCCGGCGTTACGTCCGCCATCGGCGCACCCGCCGCGGCGGGCATTCCCGTCACGCACCGCAACGTTTCGACTTCGTTCACCGTCGTCACCGGTCACAGGGAGTCGGGTGGCTCGACGAACATCAACTGGGAGGCCCTCGCGAACGTCGGCGGCACCATCGTGGTGTTGATGGGTGTCGCCGAACGTGGCGCAATCGCCGCACGCCTGATGGCGGGCGGACTGGCCGCCGACACCCCCGTTGCGGCCGTGCGCTGGGGCACGCGGCCCGAGCAGCACACGGTCCGAACCACCCTCGAAAACCTCGCTGCGGTGCACGTGGAAGCACCCTCGACGATCGTCATCGGTGCCGTCGCCGCATTCGAGTTCGAACCAACGTCACGCCGTGCCGCAGTCCTGGAAGGCAACTGACGTGCGCCGATCGATCGACGACATGCCGCTGACCGCCACCGACCTACCGGAGGGCGCCGACGACGCGATGGAAGTGTCGTGGGCCGTCGCCGTGTGCGACGACTACGACGACGCCAACCCGCGAGTGGTGCTGACAATCGAAGAAATCGGCAATCCCGGAGCGGGCCTCGTTGCCCACCTCGACCCCGACCACGCACGGCGCCTTCGCGGCGCCATTCACGACGCTCTCCGCGAAATCGGCGAGCCGGCAGGACGATGAAGGAGAAACCATGACAGGCATACCCCCGGCACCACAGACACGCGACCTCGACGCCGAGCAGCTCGCCGACATCGAGCGCTTCGAGGTCGCCATCGCGCAGTACCTCGCCGGCGAGATCGATGAGGACGTCTTCCGCGTGATGCGTTTGAACAACGGCATCTACGGTCAGCGTCAGGGCGGAACCAACCAGATGGTGCGCATCAAACTGCCGGCCGGCACCATCACTCCCGAACAGCTCGACTTGATGGGCGATCTCGCGACCGAGTTCTCGCGCGGGTGGGGACACATCACGACCAGGCAGAACATCCAGTTCCACTTCGTCGAACTGCGTCGCATCCCCGACCTCCTGCGACGACTCGCTGCGGTCGGCCTGACCAGTCGCGAGGCGTGCGGCGACACCGTTCGCAACGTGATGGCCTGCCATCTCGCGGGCGCCTGCCCGTACGAGCATCTCGACGTGACACCGTGGGCCGAGGCGACGTACCGCCACTTCGTGCGCAACCCGCTCGGCCAGCGTCTCCCCCGCAAGTTCAAGGTCAACTTCTCGGGTTGCTCGACCGACTGCGGCCAAGCCATGTTCAACGACGTTGGTGTCGTTGCCGTCACGCGTGAACGCGAGGACGGCACGGTCGAACAGGGGTTCCGCGTGTACATCGCCGGCGGTCTCGGCGCGACACCGCATCCCGCCCTCTCCCTCGAGGACTTCACCACCCGCGAAGAACTCCTGCCCACGATCGAGGCCGTGCTGCGCGTCTTCGACCAGACGGGCAACCGCGACAACAAGTTGCGCGCACGTCTCAAGTGGGTCATCGACCAATTGGGCATCGACGAAGTTCGTCGTCGTGTCCTGAAGATCCGCCATACCCTTCCGGCTTCGTCGACGTGGCCGGGTGGCATTCCACCCGAGGTTGCGACAGTGGGCGATGCTCCCGCCGGACGCGTGTCGGTCGGCGAAGTGACGGAGATGGGCCAGGGCGTGCGCGTCGCGCTGCGCTCGAGCGACCCGTTCGTGCGATGGGAGACGGCCAGCGTCATCCGCGGTGCGGCAAAAGGCACCGTGTCCGCCATCGCCTACGCGGCGATCGGCGACATCACCGCGTCGCAGTTCAAGGCCCTCGCGTCGATCCAGCGCGAACTCGGCGCCGACGTGCGCCTGACGAACCGTCAGAACGTCGCGTTCCGCAACCTCACCGAGGATCAGCTGCGCGTTCTCTACGACCGCCTCGAAGCCATCGGCATGGCACGGCCCGGAGCGGAACTTGCCCGCGACGTCGTTGCCTGCCCCGGCGCCGACACGTGCAACATCGCAGTCACCCAGTCGCGCGGCCTCGCCAAGGCGATCGGCGACCGCCTCGAAGAAGAGGGCCTTGCGGAAGTGGGCGGCGTGCGCATCAACATCTCGGGTTGCACGAACAGCTGCGGCCAGCATCACGCCGCAGACATCGGCCTCTTTGGTGCCGAGCGCCGCGCGCACGGCAAGTCGCTCCCGGGCTACCAGCTGCTGCTCGGCGGCTACGTCGGCAACGAGCAGATCCACTTCGGCGAAAAGGCCCTCCGCGTTCCCGCGAAGGCGGCACCCGAGGCGGTTGCCCGCGTCGTGCGACGCTTTGCCAACGAACGCGACGCCGGCGAAACCTTCCAGGGTTGGCTGTCACGCAACGGTGGAGCATCGAACGTCGCCGGTGACCTGCGCGACCTCGACATCGTTCCCAAGCCCGACGATGCCCCCGAGTTCTTCGTCGATTACGACGAGACGGGACCCTTCGTTGCCGCTGCCGGCGAATCGGAGTGCGCAACATGACACTCACTCGCACGACTCTCGAGGCCGACGAGATCCGCGAACTGAACGCGGAGTTCGAGACCGCCCAACCAGCCGACATTCTCGCGTGGGCGGCAAAAAAGTTCGGACACGGACTTGCGGTGACCTCCAGCTTCGGTGACCCGATTCTCGCCCACCTCGCGTGGTCCACGGTTCCGGGCATCGAGGTGTCGCTCATCGACACCCAGTACCTGTTCGCCGAGACCATCTGGTACGCCAAGCATCTCGCCGATCGTGCGGGTGGAAACCTGCGCATTCTCACCCCGGCTTCCGACGTGGGTCGCGACGACCTGTGGATGCGTGACACCGACTTGTGCTGCGGCGTGCGGAAGGTCGCCCCGCTCGAGCACATGCTGGCGAACCGCACCTCGTGGGTGACCGGACTGCGTCGCGATGACGGACCGACGCGCGCGCAGACTCCGATCGTCTTCCACGACGTCTTGCGTGACGTGATCAAGGTGAACCCCATCGCGAATTGGACCGACGCCGACGTGGCGTCGTACATGATCGACAACGACCTGCCGCAGCACCCGCTCATCGACCGCGGCTATTCCTCGATCGGCTGCTGGCCGTGCACCGCACCCGCCTCCGACCCGAACGACAAGCGGGCCGGCCGTTGGGCGGGACAGTCGAAGACGGAGTGCGGCCTACACGGAGGCCCGGCTCTCCAGCAATAGGCGGTCGACCTCGTCGTCGGACACCTGACCGAAATCGACGTAGAACTGACCGACCCCGAAGAAGTGCGGCTCTTCAGCCACGCTGACGCATTCGTCGGCGGCGTCGGCGATGTTCTCGGCCCAACCCATGGGTGCGACGGGAACCGCGAGAACCACGTGCGTCGCGCCGCGTCGACGCACCGACAGACACGCGGCCTTGGCGGTGGCTCCGGTGGCGATGCCGTCGTCCACGACGATCGCGGTTCTGCCCAACAGCGACACCGCGGGGTGAAGCGCCCGCAGATGGTGCACTCGCGACCGCAACGCACGCTCCTCACAGGCCTCCGCCTCGGCCGCTTCGCTCGCGAGCATCCCCGTCGACTTCATCGTGTCGTGTTCGATGACACGCACGCCGCCCTCGCCGATCGCTCCAAAGGCGAGTTCGGGCTGGAACGGCACTCCCAATTTCCTAACGGGCACGACGTCGAGTCGGGCGTGCAACACGCGTGCCACCTCCGCCGCCACTGGCACACCACCTCGCGGCAGACCAAGCACCACGGCGCCCGCGTCGTGCCACGACAACAAGCGCGCGGCCAGTTCACGCCCTGCGTCGGCCCGATTTTCGAATCTCATGAACGGCACCGTAGGCAGGGCCGCACACGTTGCGCTGCGGACTTCCCTACCGAAAAGCCGCTGTCACATCGTCCGCGTCGCTGCCGCCGCTTGGTGAATCGACGCCATGATCGAATTCGTCCCCGTCACGTCGCCGACCATGTGCACCTTGACACCGTCGGGCGCGTATTCGGCGATCTCGCGGTTCGGGTGGTTGTAGGTGACCAGCACGACGGTGTTTGCCGGGATCGCACGACGGCGTTCGGTGAACGGCACGCCGACCAGGACCTCGTCTTGCGTGATCGCCTGCAGATAGTGACCACCGATGAAGTCGAAATTGCCCGACATGAGCCGCTCTTTGGAAGCCTCGACGGTTGCCGGCGGGAAAGGAATCATCGCCCCCAGCGAGTCGTATCGGCTGACCATCGTGACCTTGGCGCCCGCATCGACGAGCGCGTCGGCGACCGAGATCGCCTCGAAGGTTCCGGTGTCGTCGTAGATGAAACAGTCACCTGTGATCTCGGCGCGACCACCGAAGCCAAACACGTCCCACGACGTGTAGACGTGGGGCAGATCCGCGCCGCTGACCGGCGTCGATGGCGTGGAGAGCTGGAACCCGTCACGTCGTGGCGTCGAACCCGTCGCGACGACGACCTCGTCGGGCTTCTCGGCCGCGATCGTGTCGGGGTCGGCAAACGTGCCGAGGTGAATGCGTACGCCCAGACGCTCGATCTCTCGCGAGAGAAAATCGGTGATTGCCGCAAGGTCGCTGCGGTGCGGGGCCCGCGATGCGATCGCCACCTGCCCACCCAGCTGACGGGTCGCTTCGTAGAGAACAACTTCATGACCGCGCAGGGCAGCCGTGCGGGCCGATTCGAGGCCCGCAGGACCACCTCCGATGACGAGCACCTTTTTCTTCACGGGCGCGGGTGCGACCGGCTCGAACGGCACGTTTGACTCGTTGGCCGCCGCGACGTTGACGACACAGCTCAACTTGCCGGTTGCCATCAACTGCGCGACACATCCCATGTTCGACCCGATGCAGGGCCGCACCAGGTCCTCCTCGCCGCGTTGGGCCTTGTTCACGAGTTCAGGATCGGCGATCAGCGCCCGCACCATCGAGACCATGTCGCCCGCGCCGCTTTCCACGATGTGGTTCGCGTGATCGAGGGTCATGATCCGGCCGACGACGATCGTCGGCTTCGAGATCACCTTCGTGATGACCTCGTTGGGCTTCATCTCATGACCGAGCGGGTCTTCCATTGTCGAGAGAAGTTTGTGGAACCGCCAGTACGACCCCATGTGCAACGACACGTAGTCGACGTACTTCTCCACGTACTTCGCGATGTCGGCGTTGTCCTGGGGCGTCAGACCGCCGGGAATGTACTCCTCGTTCGGCAGACGGACACCGACGCAGAAATCGTTGCCGACCACACGACGGATTTCTTCGAGGGTTTCGACCAGGAATCGCATGCGATTCTCGAACGAGCCGCCGTATTCGTCGTCGCGCTGGTTCGTGGCAGGTGACATGAACTGCTGGAGGAGGTAACCACTCGATGCGTGCACGTCGATGCCGTCGAGACCACCCTCGCGAATGCGGCGTGCCGCATCGCCGAATGCCTTCACCACGTCGCCGATCATGTCGGTGCTCATCGGCATGGGAATGAGGCCCACGTTGGGGCTTGGAATCGCGCTCGCCGCATAACGGAACGGTCCGCTCTTCGGGCGCCCCGTGGCACCCGGGTGGTACACCTGCGCGAACATCTTCATTCCGTAGGGGCGCATTCGGGCGGAGATCTCGCTGTAGATCGGGATGATCGAATCGTTGTAGAGCGGCATCAACGATGGTGCGCTGTCGTGCACGCTGGTCGCCTCGAGCGTGCTCATTGCAACACCACCACGGGCACGAGCCTCGTGGTAGGCGATCAAACCTTCTCCGGTCAGCAACGTCCCGTGAGCGGAACGAACGATGCGGTTCTTCAGCTCGACGCCACCGACGGTGATCGGCTGAAAAAGGCTGGCATAGCGCATGTTTCCCCCTCCGTGTCCGGAAGGGTGCGAACCTCCCGCCGCTACTTCTTGTCGGCCACCTTGGCCACTCGAAAGAGCGTGAGGACGAGAATAAGCGACGCGGACGCGCCGACGAATGTCAGAGCGTCCAGGGGATCCTTCTGCTTCAGCAGACCCTCGATTCCCTTGACCGCGACGAAAATGACGAGGATGTCGATGATCGACTTCTTCAGGTCGTCGAGCGAGTCGATTTTCAGCCACTGCGGCACGTCCAGCTCGCCGATGAAGAGCTCGTACAAGCCGATGACGATGATGAACTGCACCAACGCGAGCAGGTAGGTGTCGATCGTCTTCAGCAGCGACACCACCTGTTCGTCACTACGCCACTTTCCCTGGAAGAGATCGTCGACGAACAGCACCGTTCGGGCAATCGACCAGCCGAACGTGGCCACCGACGTGATCAAAAGCCCGATCACGGCGATGATGGCGATGTAGCGGGCGGGACCGAGAATCTTGCTCAATGGCATGGATTCTTTTTAGTGGATACCCGCTCAGTGGACGGTGACCGTCCCGGTATTCCCGTCGACGGTCACCGTGACACCACTCGGAATCCTTGCCGTGGCGTTTTCGACCGACGGAACACAGGGGATGCCGAGTTCTCGTGATGCGATCATGGCGTGGCTGCCGACCGCACCAACGTTCACGACGACGGCGGATGCCGCGAGGAAGAGCGGTGCCCACGACGGGTCCGTCTGTGGCGCGATCAGAACGTCACCCGGCTCGAAGTCGTCGAGCTGTGCGGGATCGAGAATGACGCGGGCCGTTCCCGTGGCGACGCCGCTCGAGGCAGCGACACCGCGCAGAACGTCACCCGACTTCGCGATCGTCACCTGGGCCGCGGTGCGCTGCTTCCACTGCGAAATCGGTGCGACCTTTCCATCGACGGCAAAGGGCGGCTCGACGTCGAACAGGGTGCGGTAGGCCGCGTGACGCTCGGCGAGTTTCTGGGTGTAACGGTCGGGATGAATGCCGAATTCGTCGACTTCGTCGGCCATCAACATGAAGATGTGCTCGACTTCGCGCAAAAGGCCCTGCGCAACCAGTCGACGGGCGATCTCGCGCATCGGTTCGCGGATCTCACCCACCAACTTGATGCAGTTCGCCTTGTAACGCTCGCGCGCGCTGAGGAACAGCGTCGAAGCGCGCATGCCGGCCTCGAAGGTTCCCAGAGTCTCGGCGTCGCCCGAGAGCTTCGCGCGCACGTCCGCGAGCACGCGATCCCGCTCAGCGACTGCTTCGGCCCGCCGCGCGGCAGGATCGTCGGCGTCGGTCATGAGGCGCATGCGATCGACGATCGCAAGAGCCACGTCGGGCTTCGCCTCCCACGACAGGGCAATGACGTCCCACTCGGCCGGTCCGCGCGACCCGAAGTGAAAGAGGAAATCGTCGAGTGCCGCCACGAATTTCTTCACTTCGGCGGACGACGAAGCACGCAGACGATCGGTGAGGCCCACCACTCCCCCGTCGAATTCGGCACCGACTTCTTTCGACGCGCGAACCAAACGGGACAGTTTCCAGATCGCCCGCGGGGGCTCGGCCGAGTCGGCTTCGATACCTGCGAGCAGCCGCACGGACATCGACGGATCGCCGAGTGCCTCGGTGATCGCCCCGAGAACACCGGTTCCGATCGACGAGAGTGTCGACGAGATCATTCCGGTCATCATCGCCTGACGCAACAGGGGCACCATCGACCGCGCGCGGTTCATCAACTCGAAGTTGTCGAGCGTGGAGAAGTCGGGGCGCGTCGCACGCGCCGTGTCGGCCATGACCTTGTCGGCCTCGATCTGCGGGTACGAATCGGTGGTCAACACCCATGCAGCAGTGGCACCCAACTTGTCGGCATGACGCTGCGATTCGTGCCACGGCTCCGCCTCGTAGACCGGCACCTCGTCGCGCTCGTCGAAGAATGCCTTGTCGATGGCTTCGGGCGACGCGCCAGGCATGCGCGCACCGAACAAGCGGGTGTACGACAACGGGTTGTAGATGTAGCCGCCGAACACGCCGAACATCGTCGGGTCGACGGGATTCTCGACTTCGTCCCAGTCGAAGACGCCGATCGTGCTGTATGCGTCGACGAGACCCTTTCCGAGCGATGCACGCAGATACGTCGTCGCAAAGAAGGGCGATGCCGGATCGGGGAACACGTCGGCGGCATTACCGCGTGTCCATGCAGGGAACTTCACTCCGGGGTCTGTGTCTGCGATCCAGCGGTCCATGGGTCAACGTTATTCGGCGCTGCGTCGCGGGAGAAAAGCCGCGGCAGCCCGACGTATAGTTGCGTTATGCGCGTACGGGGAATCCACCACGTGAACGTGAACGTGCACTCACTCGACGATTCGCTCGACTTCTACGTGAACAAACTCGGCTTCCAGCCCTTCGAACGACCCGAGATGAAGATTCGCGGCGGCTGGTTGCGCATGGGTGCGCAGGAGCTGCACATCATGGAGGCACCGGGCGCCACGATCGACAAGAAGCAGCACTTCGCTCTCCTCGTCGACGATGTCGACGAGGCGGCCACCCACCTGGAACGGAACGGGATCACGTTCCGGCGCATCCACAACGACGACGGTCGTAGCGACCAGATCTTCATCCACGACCCCTCGGGAAACCGCATCGAAATTCAAGGTCCGACATGAGCAACGTCGTCGCCCTCGAATCCCTCCGTCGCCGGATGCGCGCCATGCACTCGCTGTACCACGACGCCACCGCGACGATGACCGTCGATCAGGTGAACCACATGGAGCGCGACGGTGTGGTGCCCATCGCCTTCAGCCTTTTCCACATCGTCAACATGATCGATGCGTCGTTCATGCTGATGACGGGTTCGACGCCGATTTGGAACGACGATTGGGCGGAACGTGTCGGCATGTCAATCAACGATCACGGCAAGCACAAGACCGTCGACGAGATGGTGCACCAACGCATCGGCGACTACCCCGCTTTCATCGACTACATGAACGCGGTCTTCTCACGTACCGAAGAATGGCTCGACGAAGTCGACCCGGGCGATCTCGACCGCGTGGTGATTGCCCGGCCGTTCCCGCCGATGATCGCCAGCACCTATTCGGCACGGGTTGCCGGCGAGGCGGGCATCACGGTTCTCGATGCTGCCGAATGCTGGATCTACCAGCACGGCCTGCGCCACATGGGCGAAATCGAACACGCCCGCGGCCTGGTTGGGCTCAACGGGATGACCAGCTGAGTCAGCTGGACGCGATTGTGTGCATCGCCGTGATGCCGGCAAGGAACGCCGCGCGACCGGCCGCGTCGAGAACTCCGTAGGCGGGAGCCACCATCTCGTCGGTGAGCTTCTCCGCGGTCTCCCACTGGGCGCGCTGAGCGTCGGTGACTTTCGCGACGTCGTCTTCCGACCAGCCGAACATCTTTGCGTCGTTCGGGCGCTTGATGAAGTGGGCAACCTTCGAGGTCAGGCCCGCCGCGCGAATGGCGGCCAGGTGGGCGCTGCCGCGGAATTCACGCAGCACGGTGGCGAGCTGCATCGCTCGCCCGGGCACGTCGGGCACGAGTGC
>JBBANY010000034.1:0-25481 GCA_040401695.1 Ilumatobacteraceae bacterium | reverse complement strand
TTCACCGCACACGCACGTGACGTCGAAGAACTGTTGCGTGACGAGTCGACACAGTTCCTCGTTGTCACCACCGCCGAACCGGCTCCTGCGGCCGAGGCGAGGTTTCTCGCCGACGAACTGGTGCGTCGCGGTCTGCATCTGTCGGGGGTGGTCGTCAACCGCATGATCGACGACGCAACAAAGCGAGAAGCAGAGACCCTCGCGGGCGCCGCGACTACCGGCGACCTGGCGGCAGCCGTCAACGAGATCCTGGCGACCGTCGAACGGGAAGACGCCCTGTGCCGCGACGTTGCCGAGCGCCACGGATGTCCCGTGATGCGCGTCGCCGAAGCCCAAAGTCCCGTGAACGACGTGGCCGCCGTGCGCGCGCTTGCCGGGAATCTGATGCCCTAGTTCGGGTGCCGGTCTCGGGCAGACTTCTTCCATGGCCACCCTCGGCGATTTCGCGCGTCAGCACACCGATCTCGGCAAAGAGGGGATCGGCCATCTGCAGAACCTCGTCTCAGAGTGGGGGATGCTCGCCGACTTTTGTTTCGCCGATTTGCTGCTGTACCTGCCGACGAAGTCGAACGAGTGGTTGGTCGCGGCGCACGTTCGCGCCGCCACCGGCCAGACCCTCTACATCGCCGACTTCGTCGGGTCGACCGTCGACGACGAACGGCGTCGCATCATCGAGTCGTCGTACCGCAGTGGCGACATCGAAGAGGGTGAGATCTCCGTCGACGGGACCGAAGGGGCGGCGCGGATGCTTGCGATCCCCGTGCGCCACGGAAACGGTCCGATCGCCGTGCTCACGCGCGAATGGTCGACGCGTTCCGGTCGCCAACCCGGCGAACTCGAGCGCACTTACCTCGAGATCTTCGGCCGTTTCGCCGGAATGATTCGTGGCGGTCTCTTTCCTTTCCCCGGGCGCGTGGCCGACTCGAGCATTTCGCCGCGTGTGGGTGACGGTGTTCTCGTCATCGACGACGATGCAAAGGTGCGCTACGCGTCGCCGAACGCGGTGTCGGCCCTGCACCGTGTCGGAATCGGCTCGAACAGCGTCGGCCAGACGTTGTCGGAACTCGGCTTCACCGACAGCGCGGTGCGCCAGGCATTCGAGCGCGGCGAACCCGTCGTAGAGGAGTTCGACCAAACCGCCGAGGTCACGTTGCTGGCACGTTGCATGCCGCTCATCGAGGACGGGGAGAAAAAAGACGGCGAGGCACGGAATGTCACCGGAGCGGTCCTTTTGTTGCGCGACGTGTCGGAACTGCGCCGTCGCGACAGGTTGATTCTTTCCAAGGATGCAACGATCCGCGAGATTCACCACCGCGTGAAGAACAACCTTCAAACAATCTCGTCGCTCCTGCGCCTGCAAGTGCGCCGCCTCGATTCCCCCGAGGCCAAGGCCGCCGTCGACGAGTCGGTGCGTCGTATCCGCACGATCGCGCTCGTGCACGAGACCCTCTCGCGCGAGCCGGGCGACGATGTCACTTTCATCGAGATCGTCCGACCGCTCTTGCGCCTCGTCGAGGACAGCCTCCAGTCACCCGACCGCCCCGTCAGTTTCGTCGTGCACGGCGACGGCGGTCGCGTGCCGGCCACGGTCGCGACTCCGCTGTCGGTGGTGCTCACTGAATTGCTGCAGAACGCCGTCGACCATGGTTTCCGGGAAGGTCTCACCGGCAGGGGGAGCGTGGCGGTGCAACTGTCACAGGAGACAGACGTCGACGATCACCTGGTTCTCTGTGTTCGCGTCATCGACAACGGCGCGGGTCTTGCCGCGGATTTCGACATTGCGAATGCGACAGGGCTTGGTCTGTCAATCGTGCGCACGCTCGTGACCACCGAACTCGGAGGAACGATCACGATGCGTCGTGCCACGCCCGACGACCACGGTCCCGACGATGACGGTGATCAGAAGGTCGACGCGACGGCAGGACCGGGCACGGTCATCGAATTGCGCGTGCCGCTGTCGGCGTAGCCGGCGTTCCGGGTCAGCCGACGTTCTGAGTGGCGCGGTTGCGGGCCGCGATCTGGCGGCGCAGCGCGCGGCGTTCCTCTTCCGAGGTTCCGCCCCAGACACCCGAGTCCTGGTTGGTGTCGATGGCGAACTGCAGGCACTCGATCTTCACGGTGCACTGGTTGCAGGTTTCCTTCGCCTTGCTGAGTTGCAGAAGCGCTTGGCCTGTGGAGCCGACCGGGAAGAACAGTTCGGGGTCGGTGTCTCGGCACACTGCGTGCCGGCGCCACGTGTAGTCGGCGGCGCCGAGCGCGAGACTTGAAGCGAGGATGGTCACTTCATCTCCTGGGGGGTTCGGGGCGGTGGGCCGCCAACGGTTACTGACAAGTGACGTGGAAGCGAACGCCCAGAGACCCCTCCGCCACGGCGTCGGTGAAACTACGCCCTCGGATGGCCGATGACAAGGGCTACGGTGACATTTGTGAGCGGAATTTCGGGCACCGCGGCGACACCCGCCGTTCCCGCGGGGCCGGGTCGGGGTTGTGCCGTCATGGCGCACCGGGGAGCATCCCGAGCCGAGCGCGAAAACACCCTTGCGGCGTTCTCCCGGGCCGCCGACATGGGGGCCGATGCGGTCGAACTCGACGTGCGGCGCTCCGCCGACGGGCATCTCGTCGTGCATCACGACCCTCATCTCGCCGATGGTCGTGTGATTGTGCGAACCACACGCATGGAACTTCCCGCGGAGGTTCCGTCGCTCGATGCGGCGCTCGACGCCTGCCGAGGCATGTGGGTCAACGTGGAAATCAAGAACGATCCGAACGAGGCCGACTTCGACCACACCGACGACATCGCCGTCACGGTCGCCGATGCGTTGGGCCGCCGCGGTGAAGCTGCGCGCTTTCTCGTTTCGTCGTTCCGCCGGGAAACAATCGACCGATTCCGATCGGTCGCACCGGACATCGCCACTGCATGGTTGACGCCGGGCATCGCCGACGACGACATGGCGGAAACCTTCGACTCGTTGCGCGACACGGGGCACGCTGCCGTGCATCCCTGGTTCGTCCTCGTCACGAAACGTTTCATCGACGAGGCGCACATCCGCGGTCTGATGGTCAACGTCTGGACGTGTGACGACCCCACGAAGATGTCAGAGCTTCACGCGTTCGGAGTCGACGGCATTTGCACGAACGTGCCCGACGTTGCGCTCACCGTGTTGAGACGGGGATGAGACTCACGCGGGCATGACGAGGCGCACGGCCTCGGGCACGTGCGTGAAGCGCAACTCCGTCGTTTCGCCCAGATAGTCGCCGTCGAGTTGATACGGGAATGGACGCCCGTAGTCGACGGACAGCGCCTGCACGTTCTCGCGCACCACGAGGTGCTTGTTGTCGTGGACACCGCCGCGCACGAGCGCGCGACCGAGGGACCCGAGAAGTCCCATTGCCGACAGCGACGTGAAAGTCACGACGGACAGGCCGGCATCGAGGTTCGCCTGGGGCGACAGGTTGAGCGGCTTCTTGCCGAGGAACGTGTAGGGGTTGGTGTTCATCACGATCGTGAAGAAACCCTCGATCGGTGCCGTCTCGCCGATGCGGACGTTGAAGTGCGGGTTCTTCCTGCCGTAGCCGATCGCCCACGTCTGCAGCGCCGCGCCGACGAAGAGCGGGTGGCCGAGATAGCGCTTCAGCGATGCGCGACGTTCGACGAGTCGCACGACCGCAGCGTCGTAGCCGACACCGGTGTGGAAGCAGAAGTAGCGGCCGTTGCAGTTGCCGAGACCGATGGGTCGGATCGTTTCGTTGTCGAGCGCGGTGCAGAGCTGTTTCACCGCGGTGGCCGGGTCATTCGGCATGCCCAAGGTGCGGGCAAACACGTTGGTCGACCCGCCGGGCAGCACGGCGAGCGCGGTGTCGGAGCCCGCCACGCCGGTGGCGACCTCGTTCAGGGTGCCGTCGCCGCCGAAAGCCACGACCGCGTCGAGGCCGCGGCGGGCCGCATCCTGGGCAAAGCGGGTTGCATGGCCACGGCGGTTCGTTTCGACGACCTGGACGTCGTGGCGGCGGGCGAGCTGTTGGTGGACAACGACGGTGTTGCGCGCTGTGACGGATGACGCAAACGAGTTGACGACCAGGAGAAGTCTCACGGTCCCGAAACGCTACCAGCGGGCCTTCTCGGTTGGGCGGTGGACCGACCGAGCGGTAACAATGGGAGCCTTATGAACGTGATCGTCTGTGTGAAACAGATTCCGGATCCCGCCACGCCCGGCGCCCTCGACGGCTCCACAAACACCTTGAAGCGTGACGGCAAGCTCATCCTCGACGACTCCGACGCCTACGGCGTCGAGATGGCATTGCAGCTCGTTGCCGCCGCGGGTGGAGGAGAAGTCAACCTCGTGTCGATGGCACCGAACGGTGAGACCGCAGGCATGCGTACCGCACTCGCGATGGGCGCGGCGAAGGGCGTGCTCGTTTCCGACCCGGCGCTGCAGGGCAGTGACGCGCTGACCACCGCAAAGGTGCTCGCCGCTGCGGTGAAGAAGTTGGGCGGTGCCGATCTCGTGATCGCCGCCACCGAGTCGTCAGACGGATATACCGGCACGGTTCCCGAGCAGATGGCAGAGGTTCTCGGTCTTCCGTCGGTGACCTTTGCAAAGAAGGTTGCAGTCGAAGGCGGCACACTGAAAGTCGATCGTCAAACCGAGTCCGGCTACGACGAAGTCGAGTGTCCGTTGCCTGCGCTCATCAGCGTGACGGCCGGTGTGGTCGAGCCGCGTTACCCCAGCTTCAAGGGCATCATGGCGGCGAAGAGCAAGCCGGTCGACACCGTCACCGCTGCCGACCTTGGCGTGTCGCCTGCCGGATGGGCCGGTGCCGGTCAGAAGATTTCGAACGTCGCACAAGCCGAGGCTCGTCAGGCCGGCGAGATCATCGAGGACGACGGTGAGTCTTTCGGCAAGATCGTTGCGTTCCTGGAAAACCTGAAAGTGATCTGAGGTCAACAACATGTCTGTGAACAACGTTTGGGTATTCGCGCAGGTTGCAAACGGGGCGCCGACATCGGCCACCCTCGAACTGCTCACGAAGGCGCGCTCGCTTGCGTCGAACGTCTCGGTTTTCATCGGTGACGATGCCTCGTCGGTCGCCGGCGCGCTCGGTCAGTACGGTGCGACAAAGGTGTATTCGACGGGCAACCTCGGGGGCAAGCTTCCCGGCGTCGCCGTTGCGTCGGCGATGAAGGCAGTGATCGATGGTGGTGACAAGCCCGACCTCGTGCTCTTCCCGCAGAACTACGAAGGCCGTGACGTGATGTCGCGTCTGTCGGTGAAACTCGACAAGACCGTTCTCACCAACAGCATCGACGTCAGCGTCGATGGTGGCGCGGTCAGCGCCACGACGCCCATCTTCGGTGGCAACACGCTGGTCACCACCACCTTCACCGGCGAGGGCCCGTATCTCGTTGCATTCCGTCCCAAGAGCTTCGCTGCCGAAGCCTCGGGTGGCGGTGCGCCCGAAGTCGTCACGGTTGCCGTGCCCGACCTCGGTGCCACGGGTGCTGCCAAGGTGACCGCGGTTCACGTCGAAGAGACGACCGGTCCGAAGCTCGACGAAGCCGACATCGTGGTGTCGGGCGGTCGTGGACTCGGTGAGTCCGACAAGTACGTGATGGTCGAGGAACTCGCCAAGTTGCTGAAGGGTGCACCCGGTGCATCGCGCGCGATCGTCGACGCGGGTTGGGTTCCGTACTCGTACCAGGTCGGCCAGACCGGCAAGGTCGTCAAGCCGAGCGTCTACATCGCAGCGGGTATCTCCGGCGCGACGCAGCATATGGTCGGCATGAAGGGCTCGAAGAACATCATCGCCGTGAACAAGGACAAGGAAGCACCGATCTTCGGTATCGCAGACCTGGGCATCGTCGGCGA
The DNA here is from genome assembly GCA_040401695.1 of Ilumatobacteraceae bacterium. Lineage (GTDB taxonomy): Bacteria > Actinomycetota > Acidimicrobiia > Acidimicrobiales > Ilumatobacteraceae > F1-20-MAGs119. The sequence goes on along the minus strand of JBBANY010000034.1, from coordinate 19,614 downwards.
CGTGCACAAGGTTCTGCCGAAGTTGATCGAAGCCCTGAAGGGTCGCTGACAAGAACGCGTCACGACATGTCGCGGGCAGAAAATGCCCACGACATGTCGTTGAACGGGTCCCACACTGCGATCTGCAGTTGCCACCCGAGGACGGGCTCGTCCGTGGACCAGGCGAACCACTGCAGTTCCTCCATCTCGGCGCGCAGCGTTCCGTGTGGAAGCGGCCACTCGTCGAGAGCATCGGCCATCGCCGTTGCCAGCCACCACGCGCCGAACCGGCCCTGCGCACCTCCACGTCGACGTCCGTGCGCGCCACCCGATGCTCCGGCCCACGCGACGAGAGCCATCACCTGCGACGGCTCGAGTGGTGACACGCGCGCACGGGAGAGGCCGAGTGCACCGAGAGCCGAGTCGATACCGCCCGAAACGGCGGCAAAAGAGACACGGCCGTTCGACTGCGTCGTCCATGCGTCGAACACCGAGCGAACCGCAGACTCGATGTCGGGATCGTCGTCGGTCGATGCGGGAACACAATCGATCTCGTTCGTCGGTGCGACGTTCAGCTGTGGTGTCGGCGCACTCACACCGTTGTCGTCGTAGACCGGCGGCTCGTAGTTCGGTTCCCATGCCGCGGGATTGATCGGAATTTCGAGGACGGCGCGGAGCGCGGGATCTTCGGACACGGACTCGCCGCGCAGTGCCCGCTCGTAGGCGACGAAGCCGCGCAGGGGAGCGTCGTCAATGTGCTCTTGCAGTTCCGCCCACGTGTGGTTCTGGGCAATCACCTCGGTCAAGGGGCCGATGCTGAAGGTGCTGGCGGGGTGCTGCAGCGAGGCGGCGGCGATGTCGGCTGGGCCATGGAGTGCGAGGCGGTAGTTGGCGAGTGTCGCGCATGGCCAGGTCTGACGGCCCGTGCGCACCGCCGCTGCGGACTTGTCGCGCAACGATGCGAGAGCCGACCACTCGCGGGTGGAACACATGGCGTCGATGCGGCGGATGATTTCGTCGAGGTCCGCGCGGTCGACGAGCGAGTCGAGGTCGCTGTGCATGGACGCAGGTTAGGTCGGCTCAGACGAGCGGCCAGGGGACCCTGCGACCCGACGGGTCGTAGGGCAGCACGCCCGCGTCGAGAAGCCAACCCGCACGTTCGGCGATTGCGGCGACTTCTTCGTCGTTCAAGAGGGCGGCAACGCGCAACGGAACCTGGTCGACGATGCGTGTCAGCGCTTCGCGGTGCAGCGCCGTGAGGTTCTCGGTTGCAAAGTCCCAGATGACCGTTCGCAACTTGAAGTCGGCCGAGAAACAGACCCCGTGGTCGATACCCCACACATGGTCGTGTGCGTCGAGGAGCACGTGCCCACCCTTGCGGTCGGTGTTGTTGGCCACGATGTCGAACACGGCCATGGTCTTCAACTGCTCGTGGAGTTCGTCCCGGCTTTCGAACATGGTGAAGTAGTGCACGTTCGGATCGGCCTCGATGAACCACTGCAACGAGCCTTCGCCCATTGGGCCATCGCGCAGGATCGTCGGCGGAACGAGGTCGAACCCCATCGAGTCGGACAACTCGTATGCAGCGACCTCCCGACGGTGGAGGCCCGGTTCGAAGTCCCAAAGAGGTCGTTCTCCGCGCAATGGTTTGTAGATGGCCTGCGTGCTGCCCGAATCATCGGCGACTTTCACGAGGAAGGTCGCATTGCTGCTCCACGGCATTCGACCGACGACTTCGATGTCACCTTCGGAGAGAAGGCGAATCGGATCGTCGTGATCGACTAGTTCATTCGCGGACACGGGTGACCGTCCGGGTCGATCGGGAATCCGCACCAGCGGCAGTTCGGTCGACCCGCAGCGACGACGTCATCGGCATGGTCGCAGAAGGCAAGCGCCTGCCCGCGCGTGATGAGACCACGCACCCGACCCGCGACGACATCGGGGTCGGGTTCACCGTTTTCGTCGAGGGGAACCATTTCGTCGAGTTGCACGACGACGCGGTCGAGGTCGCGGTCGTAGGCGACGCCGATCGGCCCGACCACGAAGTCGAACGCAGCGTCCCCCGCCCCGGTGCCGTGGGGGAGAGGTATCAGATCGAGTGCGTCGGGCAGCGGGATGTCACCGTCGGGCAGGTCGGCAAGCAACTCGCGCACGAAGTGGGCGATCGCGGCCACCTGTTGTTTTTCGCACTTCAGTGTGACGACCTCACCCTCGCCGCGCACCTGGATGAGAAAGACGCGCTGGCCCGGCCGGCCGAGAGCCGCCGTGGTGAAAGCATCCGGTGTGTCGAAGTCGCGGTACACCGTCATGAGGGTCGGAGATCCGCCAGTGAGCCGCCCGTCGAGTTGACGGTGAGGACGATCGGTGAACCCGTCCCGTATGCGAGAGCGCTCACCGAGCAGGTGCTGACGACGATGCGCTGGAACAAGTCGAGGTGCGTTCCCATCGCATGGGCGAGTGCCGCCTTGATCGGATCGGCGTGCGAGAAGCAAACGACGACTCCGCCCGGATGACGAAGCCTGATTGAGTCGAGCGCGGTGGTGATGCGGACCTGCATCTCGGTGAACGACTCTCCGCTCGGGAACCGAAACGTGCTGGGTGCGCGTTGGACCGTGGCCCACTCGGGCTTTTTCATGAGGTCGGCGAGTTTCGCGCCCGTCCAGTCGCCGAAGTCGCATTCGATGAGGCCCTTGTCGATGACGACGCGCTGACGGAGTTTCTTCGCCAACGGTGCGGCGGTCTCGCGGGTGCGTTCGAGGGGGGATGCGTAGATGGCATCGATCTTCGGGAACGCTGCGAGCCGCTCGGCGACTTCGGCGGCTTGTTCCCGGCCTTTGTCGCTGAGGTGCAGACCCTTTGCTCGACCCGGCAGTGATTGACCCGTCGTCGGAGTCTGGCCGTGCCTCACGAGGAGAACCGTCGTGGCAGAGGGGTGTTTGGGTTTCGCGGCGCGCGCCATCGGTTCCGAAAATACTGGCTTCGCGCCTACTCTGTGCACGTGGGCGCGCGAAAACAGGATTCTCTTGCGCGCCTTGCGACGGATGTTCACAAGTGCACGGCATGTCCGCGTCTCGTCGAGTGGCGCGAGCGTGTCGCCCTCGAAAAGCGCGCCGCTTTCCGGGACGACGACTATTGGGGTCGCGGCGTGTCGGGTTTCGGCGACTCCGCGGCGCGTCTCTTGGTTCTCGGCCTCGCCCCGGCGGCGCACGGCGCGAATCGCACGGGTCGGGTGTTCACCGGAGACCGCAGCGGGGACTGGCTCTACCGCGCGATGCACAAGGCGGGGTTCGCCAACCAGGCGACTTCCACGCACCGCGGGGACGGACTCGAACTGCGCGGTGCGTGGGTGACGGCGGCAGTGAAGTGTGCCCCGCCGGCAAACGCGCCGCTGCCCGACGAGCGAGATGCGTGCAGGCCGTTCCTCGATCGCGAGTTCGCCCTGCTCGCCGATCTCCGCGTCGTCGTGTGTCTCGGAAACTTCGCCTACCAGGCGGCAACCGACTTCTTCGGCGTGAAACCGCGCCCGAAGTTCGGCCACGGGGTCGAGGTGCGCGTCGATGCGCACCACGGCGGGATGATTCTCTTGTGCTCTTTTCACCCGAGCCAACAGAACACGTTCACGGGCAAACTCACCGAACCGATGATCGACGCGGTGTTCGCGCGGGCACGGGCGATTTGTCGCTAGCTGAGCGATTTGTCGCTAGCTGAGTTGCGGCGGGTTGAAGGCCGCGCGCAGCAAGCTCGCCGACATCGAAATCGCAGCCTTGCCGTCGTCGACGAAGTCGGCGAGTGACACGAAGCCGTGGAACTGGCCCGAAAAGCGGATGTGCGAGACGGGCACGCCGAGAGCCGCGAGCTTCGCTGCATAGGCGTCGCCCTCGTCGCGCAGTGGGTCGAACTCGGCCGTGATGACGCAGGTCGGAGGTGCTGCGGCAAGGTTCGCATCCGAATCGAACAAGGGTGACAGGCGTGGGTCGTCGAGGGATGTGTTCGTGCCGGATACGTAGTGGTGAACGAACCACTTCATTCCTGCGTGCGTGAGGAACGGGCCGTCCTTGTTTTCCTGATGGCTGGAATGACCGAGGTTGCAGTCGGTGACGGGATAGATGAGCAACTGGTAGGCGGCGGGAATGACCTGCATGTTCGCGATTGCCGCGGCGATGTTGCCGCCCGCCGAGTCACCACCGATCGCGATGCGATTGGGGTCGCAACCAAGCGAGGTCGCGTTCAGATGCGCCCATCGCGTGGCGTTCACGCAGTCGACGAGGGGAGTGGGAAAGGGGTGCTCGGGTGCGAGGCGGTAGTCGACCGACAGCACCGCGCACGGTGTCTGCATGCAGATCGCGCGGCACACGCTGTCGTGCGATTCGACGCTGCCGAGAACCCAGCCGCCACCGTGGTAGTAGACGAGGAGCGGCAGGTTCGCATCGTCGTTCGGTTTGTACAGGCGCGCCGGCACGCCGCCCGCATCGATGTCGGTCATCTTGTGGATGGGCACGGTCGAAGGCGCCTGCATCGCCGCCCGCGACTCTCGTGCGTTCTGCGGTGTGTCTTCCTCGAATGGCTTGTGGCCGATGTTCGCGACGAAGTCGGTGATGAACTTGGCCTGCGGGTGAAGTGGCATGCGGCGAAACTTAGTTCGCCGGCGCGGCTCCTTCTTGCGCCGGCGCGGGCTCGGCCTTTTTCTTCGGCGGCGGGACGCCGATGGAAGGTGCCTTGTCGGCCCAATCGGGCCAACGGCGACGGCTGACGATCGACAGCGTGCGCAGCAGTTTCATCGCCACTTCGTCTTCCTGTGCCGGACGGGCAACGATGACGCCGTCCTTGATCATGCGGTTGACGACTTCCTCACCGAGTTCGGTGCGCACGATGGTGAGGGTCCAGTCGTTGTCCTTGCCGATGCCGCCCGTGGAAATGTCGGCGTGCTCGGCAGCGAAGTCGGGGCAACTCTTGCAACCGGTGCGCGTCCACTGGTGACATTCCTTCAGGTCGATCTCGTGGTACGAGCCGTCCTTCATCCAGATCTGGAAGACGCCCTTGATGTTCATCTTGACCATGTCCTGCTTCTTCAGCCCGTACTTGGCCTCGAAGAGTTCCGGGAAGATCGCGTCGTCGAAGGTCTTCGAGCAGAGCAGGCCGATGTTGAAGAGGAACGGCTTGCTGACTTTTCCCGCCTTGCGGTCCCACATGACGGGCGGTGACGAGGTTTGGCATCCCATGCCGACGAGGGCGAGACGGGACAGCCCCGCTTCCTTCGCGTCACGCAGCGCCAGCGGGTTGGCGCAGTAGGTGTAGCGGCTGCCCGCGGTGGCCAGCACCTCTTCCTTCGTGCGCACCAGTTGGGGCTTTGCCTTCCATGCGTCGTCGTCCTCGACGCCGCTGACGAGAGCGCCCTCGATGTAGTCGTTGTCGAGCAACCACGACAGCATCGCGGTGACGAAGCCACCGTCCTGGCCTTTTTCGTGCTGGACCGTGTCGCTTGCGCGGGTGAGGAGAAGTTGGCGCCAGACACCGGCCATTTCGTCGGGGTTGCGCACGCGTCCGAAAAGGTGCTTGTCGGCTTCCGGTTCCCACTGGCGGAAGCGGGGACAGGCGCGGGTGCAGGTTGTGCAGCCGCCGCCCTCACCGAAGCCGTGGACGCAGTTGTCGAGGCCGAGCTCTTCTTCGAGGTGGAAGGGCTTGTATTTGCCTTCGACGTGTTCGTAACCGATGACATCGTGAGGACACGTGACGACGCATCCGGCGCAACCGGTGCAGAGCCCCGTGTTGATGACTTCGTTGTAGAGCTCACGCCACTGGGCGGTCCAGCGGGTCGTGGCCGTGGGGGCCGAATCGGTCAAGGTCATGGAACCGACTCTAGTGATGCGACCCCCACGGCCGCCCTTCGAGCGTCACGGCGCGTTACAAGGCGTCGGGACCCGTTTCACCCGTGCGGATGCGGACGATCTTTTCGACGCTTGTCACCCAGATCTTGCCGTCACCGATCTTGCCGGTGCTGGCTGCCGTACGAATGGCCTCGATCGCGCGGTCGACGACCGAATCGTCGACCACGATCTCGATGCGCACCTTCGGCACGAACTCGATGTTGTACTCGGCTCCGCGGTACGTCTCGGTGTGTCCGCCCTGTCGGCCGAAGCCGCGGACCTCGGAGACGGTGATTCCCTGCGCGCCGGCCGCCTTCAGGGCGTCCTTCACGTCGTCGAGTTTGAATGGCTTCACTACTGCAGTGATGAGCTTCATGTCTTGATCCTATTCGTCTCGTTCTCAGGCCTGGTAGGCGGTTTCTGCGTGCTGGCTCTGGTCGAGACCGACGAGTTCGTCCTCGGTCGAGACACGGATACCGATCGTCTTGTTGATGACCACCGCGACGATGTACGTCACGACGAAGGAGAAGGCGAGCGTGGCGACACTGGCGAGTGCCTGCTTGCCGAGGAGGTCTGCACCGCCACCGAAGAACCATCCGTCTGCGCCGAGGCTGTTGACCTTCTTGTCGGCGAAGAAGCCGAGGAGCAGGGCGCCGACGAGACCACCGACGAGGTGGACGGCGATCACGTCGAGGCTGTCGTCGAAACCGAACTTCGTCTTCAGCGACAGTGCGAGGTAGCACACCGCTCCGGAGATGAGGCCGATGATGATCGGAGCCATGCCGCCGACGAAGCCGGCACACGGTGTGATCGCGACGAGACCGGCGACGGCGCCCGAAGCAGCACCGAGCGTCGTTGCGTGTCCGGCGCGCAGCTTCTCGACGACGAGCCAGGCGAGCATTGCAGAGGCGGCCGCAAGTTGCGTGTTGATCAGAGCCTGCGCTGCAAGACCGTTGGCGCCGAGAGCCGACCCCGCATTGAAGCCGAACCAGCCGAACCACAAGATGCCGGTGCCGAGAACGGTGAAGGGGAGGTTGTGGGGAGGCATCGCCTCGCGTTGCCAGCCGCGGCGCTTGCCGAGAACGAGCACGACCGCGAGTGCCGCGGCGCCTGCGTTGATGTGCACGACCGCGCCACCGGCAAAGTCGAGTGCGCCTTCGCCGAAGAGCCAGCCGTTGGGGCTGAACACCCAGTGTGCGACGGTCGGGTAGACGATGATCGCCCACACGCCGATGAGGATCGCGTAGGCGGAGAACTTCATGCGGTCGGCGGTTGCGCCGGTGATGAGCGCCGGCGTGATGACCGCGAACATCATCTGATACGCCACGAACGCGAGCGGCGGAATCACCAACGCGAAGTCACCGACATACCCGGGAAGGTTCGGCGTATTGGCGACATCGGCGAGAAACAGGAAGTCGAAGTTTCCGACCCACTTGTTCGTCCCGCCGAAGGCAAGGCTGAAACCGACGACGGCCCAGATCACGGAGATCAGGCCCATCGCAAAGACGTTCTGCATCAGCATGCCGAGAACGTTTTTCGAGCGGACCATGCCTCCGTAGAAGAAGGCGAGGCCGGGGGTCATGAAAAGGACCAGTGCGCAGGAGACGAGCACCCACGCGGTGGCCCCGGTGTCGATGGGGGTGTTGGCTGTCATGGGGAGAAAAAATAAATTCGACTTGTTAACGGACTGTTTCGGTGACGTGAAAGAACGAATCGCCGCCGCTTTCGCGACGGCGATTCGCCCACCCCACCCACGCCGGGAAAGTCCCGGCGAGTGATCTACGTCTTCTTGCGTGTCTAGCGGAGGTTGAACTCCGGGTACGCCGAGACACCCATTTCGGGCAAGTCGAGGCCCATGATCTCGTCTTCTTCCTTCGAGCGGATCCCACCCTTGGTGAGGGCGTTCTGGATCTTGAAGAACGCGAAGGAGATTCCGAAGATGACCGTCCAGATGACCCCGAGGCCGAGCAACTGTGCGCCGAGCTGGCCCCAGTCGCCCTTGATGATGCCCTCGATGCCTGCCGACGGCGAACCGTTCCAACCTGCGCCGTAGCTGCCGTTCGAGAAGATGCCAACGGCGATGACACCGAACGAGCCGTTCACGCCGTGCACCGCGATGGCACCCACCGGATCGTCGATCTTGAACTTCCGCTCGACGATGAACACGGTTTCGATGGCGAGTACCGCGGCAATGACGCCGATGACGGCCGCCGCCCACGGGGCGACGAAGGCGCACGGTGCGGTGATCGCAACGAGGCCGGCCAGCATGCCGTTTGCCATCATGCCCGGGTCGGGCTTGCCGGTGCGCTTGGTGATCCAGAACATTCCGGCCACGGCGCCGAAGGCGCCGGCAATCGCGGTGTTCGTTGCAACCGTTGCGAACTGAACGTCGGTTGCTGCGAAGGTCGATGCGGCGTTGAAGCCGAACCAGCCGAAGAGCAGGATGAACGTTCCGAGCATCGCCATCGGAATGTGGTGGCCCGGCAGAGCGCGTGGCTTGCCGTCAGCACCGAACTTTCCGATACGTGGGCCGAGAACGATCGCACCCGCAAGGGCGGCGACGCCACCGACTGCGTGCACGACGCCCGAGCCTGCGAAGTCGACGTAACCCGCACCGAGCGACATCGTGTCCCATGTCTTGGCGAGCCAGCCGCCGCCCCAGGTCCATGCCGCGAAGAGCGGGTAGTAGACCGCACCGGCGAACAAGCCCCAGACAACGAAGGAGTTCCACTTCCACCGCTCGGCCATCGACCCCGTCGGAATCGTCGCGACGGTGTCCATGAAGGCGACCATGTAGAGGAAGAAGCCGAGCACGGCCGGCGTCATGCCGCCGCCGGACAGCGCCCAGCCGCCCTTCCACAGGAACACCCAGTTGCCGCTGCCGAGCAGTGCATCGCCCACCGGTTGGTCCATTCCGAACGCCGAGTAGGAGAAGCCGCCGAAGGCGAGCGGGAAGCCGATGAAGAAGAAGCCGATGAACCCGAGACCGAAGATCGCGAAGTTCGTGCTGACGACGTGTGCCGCGTGCTTGGCCCGGCAGAAACCTGTTTCGACGAGCGCGAAACCGGCCTGCATGAAGATGACGAGCATTGCGCCGATGACGACCCACAGGAGGTTCGTCTGCGACCCGAGCGTTGTCACCGCAGCTTCGGCATCGAATTCGTCGGCAGCGAATGCAGCGACGCCTCCGGCCGCGACGACGGCACCCGTCGACACCGTCGTGGCGATGAGCAGACGCTTCGCCCAGCGGCGGCCCGTCGAGAGTTCGAGATCAGATCGCATCGCGACCCTCCTCTCCGGTGCGAATTCGCACGAGCTTTTCGACACTTGTGATCCAAACCTTTCCGTCGCCGATCTTTCCTGTGTTTGCTGCGGTGCGGATCGCCGAAACTGCCTTGTCCACGTCGGCGTCGTCGACGACGAGTTCAACGCGAACCTTCGGCACGAATTCGATCGTGTATTCCGCTCCGCGGTACGTCTCGCTGTGTCCGCCCTGACGACCAAAGCCACGCACTTCCGACACCGTCATCCCTTGGATGCCGGTGGCCTTCAGTGCGTCCTTCACTTCGTCGAGTTTGAACGGCTTGACGATTGCGGTGATGAGCTTCACTGCTGTCCTTCCTGTTCGTTTGCCGTGTATGAGCAACCAGCCGTGTCGCCGTTGACTGAATAGTTGCAACCCCTCGGGGATGACGGCACCGTACGAGGCGAAGGTTTCGCGTCTGTCGCCCGATTGTTTCGGGAGCATGGCGAGTTCGTCGAGTTGTTAACTCTCTGTTTCGCGGCTCAATTTCCCGAGGATCGCGGCGATGCGGTCGGCGGTTTGCTCGGGAACCTTGCGACCGACACGGTCGGAGATCTCGAAGGTGTCGTCGACGAGACCATCGCGCGTTTGGATCACCGCGTGGTGGACGACGACGCCGATTTCGCTGAGGGCGAAGCTGAGCGCAGCGAGAAGTCCGATTTGGTCGGGTCCGCTGACGCGCAGGACCGAGTGCCAGGGGTGAATCGAGTTGTCGATGGCTGTGCGCGGTGGGGCACCGGCGAGACGCCGTGACTTCAGACGACCACGCAGCGCCTGTTCAAAGTCACCTGCGAGCTTGGCCGGGTCGGGCGGAGCGTCGCTCGCGACGACGAATGTGTCGAGCACCGAGTCGTCGGGCCACGTGGCGAGGCTGGCGGAGACGACCGAGTGGCCCGCATCGGCGAATGCGCCCGACAGTCGCGACAAGAGACCCCTGCGATTGCGGCACGCGACATTCACCATGTAGTGCGCCGTCGTCGCGGTGGGCTGGACGCTCACCCGCACCTTGCGACCATGCGGTGCGGGTTCGATGAGGCGGGCGTGCTCGAGGAGCATGGCTGGCTCGTGTGCAAGCACATACGTGGTGGGGGCGTGCGTGATGCGGTCGACCAGTGCGGGGTCGTCGGTGAGGTCGCGGGCCTGGCGTCGACGCATGTCGGCCAACGAGTCGTCGACGCCGTCGAGCAATTCGGGGTGGGCAAGGAGGCTCTGCACTCCGATCGTGATGTCGATCATCGCGGCGTGCTGCCACGGTTCGAGGCCACCAATTGCGTCAGCGAGAAGCCGACTGCGTTCGACGATGCCGGGTCGCCGCAAACCGTGGGCGATGTCGCGAAGCATCTTGTCGTCGACACGGTGCGGCTCGTGTTCGACCGCGGCGCGCAGAATGCCCGCACCGTTGTGAAGATCTTCGACCTCGCCGGCGAGGAGAAGATCGATGTCGAGCCGCCGGAGAATCGATGTCGTCGTTTCGGGTCGGGCGCCGACGTCGGCGAGAAACGCCGCGAGAAGAAGAGTGTCGCTTTGCGAGCTCGCGACCGCAGTCGCATCGCGCAGGGTTTCGACCGTGGGGAAGCGCAACACGTTTGTGGGGTCGAGCTCCGACACGTCACTCGCGCGTTCGCGGATGGCCTCGGCGATTTCGGGGACGGTGCGCTCGAACAGCCCTGCGACCTCGAGAAGACGCCACGACCGCGGAGTGCCGTTGCGCAGCACCTCGAGCAGTTTGGTGGTGGCATCGCGATCCCAGACGAGATCGCGATTGCGCCGCTCGGCGATCCAGTCGAGGAGACCGTCGCTTGGTTTGTTGTCGCGGGCGAGGAGTGCGGCGGACAACAAGACGTTGGGCGTGGCCGATGTGGGTGGGTTGGCGGCGAGGGTGATGCGTCCCGACTCGATGGCCAGCCAGCCGCCCTCGGGCTCGGGCTCGGCATCGATGTCGAGGTCGACTTCCACGGGGCCCTTCGAGTTGATGCGCCACCGCAGTGCCGCCGGGCTGATGACCGTGGTGACAAGCACGACGAGCACGAGTGCGGCGTACAGATCGTCGTCGAACACGCCGACGCCCATGCCGATCGTCGCGAAGATGAGGCCGACCTCTCCGCGGGGCATCATGCCGAGACCGATCAGCAACTTGTCGCCACCGTTGCGGCCTGCGCCCCAGCCGGCGACCACTTTCGTCACCACGGCAACCGCGATGAGCGCCGCGGCGATCCCGAGAACACTCGGGCGGAACATGGAGGCGATGTCGGTCTCGATGCCGATCTGCAGGAAGAAGATCGGAACGAAGAGTGCCGCCACGGCAGAAACGTCGCGCGCAATGCGCTCGTGCGCCGGCGCCTTGCCCAGTGCTGCACCGGCAACGAATGCTCCGATGATCGGCGCGAGTTTCGAGGCATCGGCAACACCCGAGTAGGCGAGCGCGATACCGACGGCAACGACAGATACCGCCGCCGGCGACGACGCCTTCTTTGCGATGTATCCGATCAGTCGGGGCACGGCCGTGAAGCCGACCGCGGAGGCGATCGCGAGGAATGAAAAAGCGGTGAGCGACGTCGTGGCGATGGTGCCGACACCGATGGTTCCCTCTTCGACGACGCGGGTGACGATTGTGAGGATGATGAGACCGAGCACGTCGTCGGCCACAGCCGCACCGAGCACAACGCGCGCCTCTTTTGTGGACAGCGCGCGCAGATCGCCGAACACGCGCGCGGTGATGCCCACGCTCGTCGCGGTGAGCGTCGCTCCGATGAACAATGCGGTGTTGCCGCTTTCTCCCAATGCGAGTCCCGTGGCCGAACCGAGAATCAGGGGCAGGCTGACGCCGATGATCGCGACGGTCAATGCCGAGCGTCCGACGCTGCGCAGTTCACCGATGTCGATTTCCATACCGACCTGCATCAACAGGAGAATCGCCCCGAGTTCGGCGAGAAGGAACAGCGAATCGGAGGGTTCGACCAAGCCGAGCACCGAGGGCCCGATGAGGATGCCTGCGAGGATTTCTCCGAGCACGGCCGGCACGCCCACCCGCTCGGCAAGCTCCGCAATCAACTTCGCGGCACCGAGGATGAGCGCAAGTTCGAGAAGAATTCGGCCGATGTCGAGACCGTCGGCGCCACCCGCCGCAATGACCGTCGACAACATCACGACAATGAGTCAAGCAGGGCGCGTGCCGCGCCGGCCGATTCTTTGCGCAGCATCCAACCTCGGCGACGCACGGTCACCACGGCCCCCTCGCCGAGCGTGCGGCGCACCAGCACCAGGGCGGCATCACACCTGCGTTCCGATCCGTCGAGACCCGCGAGGCGGTTCAGGTCGTGGCGGCCCGTGACACGGCCCGCGCGCTCGACGAGAACCCGCAGCACCGCGGTCTCCGCCGGGCCGAGTGGACTGTTCGCCATGTCACCGCACCGTAGAAAGGGCCTGTCTCGGGAATGTTCGGCGGATGTTGCAGGAAGGTGAATTCGTCGTGCGGTTACCAGCGGGTAGATAATTGCGCCATGGAGTTGACCTACCCCGCCGATGCCCAAGAGTTCCGCGAAGAAGTACGCGCCTGGTTGCGCGCGAATCTGCCCGCGGGATGGTTCGACCCGGGCTTCGAGATGTCGGCCGACGAGCGCCGCAAGTTCAACGAGTCGTGGCCGGCGAAGTTGTACGGCGGCGGCTGGATCTGTGCGACGTGGCCGAAGGAGTACGGCGGCAAGGGTCTCTCGGTGATGCAGGGCGTCGTGCTGTCCGAGGAATTCGCAGCGGCCAAGGCGCCGATGCGTGCGGACTTCTTCGGCGACACGCTCGTCGGGCCGACGATCCTGCAGTGGGGCACCGAGGAACAGAAAAAAGAGTTCCTGCCGAAGATCCTTCGTGGTGAGACGCGGTGGTGCCAGGGCTTCAGCGAACCGAACAGCGGAAGTGACCTCGCCAGTCTGAAGACGTCGGCGGTTCTCGACGGCGACGAATGGGTCATCAACGGCCAGAAGGTGTGGACGACCGGCGGTCACCACGCCGACTACTGCTTCCTTCTCACCCGCACCGATCCCACCGCACCGAAGCACAAGGGCATCTCGTACTTGCTGGTGCCGATGCGCCAGCCGGGCGTCGAGGTTCGCGGGATCGTGCAACCCGACGGCACGGCGGAGTTCTGCGAGGTCTTCTTCACCGACGCCCGCTGTCCAAAGGACAACGTCGTCGGCGGCGTGAACAACGGTTGGCAGGTCGCGAACTCGACACTTGCCTTCGAGCGGGGAATGAGCGCAACGACCGGCTACCGCCGTTTCGAAGACGAGTACAAGATGATGCGCAGTCGCGCCGAGTCGAACGGTGCGATCGACGACCCGATGATTCGTCAGCGCCTGATGCGCTATTACACGAAGATCCAGATCCTGCGCATCAACGGTCTGCGCTCGCTCACGGCCACGCTGAACAAGTCGAAAGATCTCGGTGTCGCCGCACTCGGCGCCTCGAACAAGATGTTCTGGTCGGAGATGCACAAAGAAGCCATGGAACTCGCGCTCGACATCTACGGCACCGAGTCGGTGCTGGTCAACGTCGGTTCCGACCTGCCGTCATGGCCGGGTACTGCACGCGAGAAGCGCCGTGCCGGCTACCCGGTCAGCCCGATGATGTCGGCATTCTTCTTTTCTCGATCGGAAACGATCTGGGGCGGCACCAGCCAGATTCAGCGCAACATCGTCGCCGAACGTGTTCTCGGCCTGCCAAAAGAGCCGAAGGCCGCCGGAGAGTGACGCTTCTTTGTGACCAGCGCCTCGACGTGAACAACGGCTAGTCGGATGACGGGGCCGGCGCGCCTGTGGTTTGACGCAGCGCGCGACCAGGAAGTTTAATCGCGATCAAAATCACGACGATCGCAACGGGAATTGCGACCTTGTAGATGAACGTGATGCCGTTCGCGAGAACGTCGAGCACCTGATCGCGCAAGTCGACGTCGGGAATCGACTTGATCTCACGCGGTGCCTGCAGCAGAGCTTTGTCGACCTTTCCGGTGATCTGCGAGTTGAGAATCGCCCCGAACGCGGCAAGACCGACCACACCGCCGAGCGTGCGGAAGAAGGTGATTGCAGCACTAGCAACACCGAGGTCGTTCCAGTCGACGGCGTTCTGCGTGGCGAGCGTGCATGTTGGCATGATGCTGCCGATACCTAGACCGACGAACAGCATGCCGATGAGAGCGCTCGTCATTCCAAGTCCCGAGTCCGACATCGCGGATAGGAGAACCATGCCGATCGTCAGCGAGATCGCTCCGAGAATGGGCCAGTGGCGGTACGTGCCCGTTCGAGTCGTGAGCCGACCCGTCGAGATGCTTGCGAAGGTGACGCCCACCATGATCGGGACGAGGAGCAGACCGGAGTTGGTGGGCGAGACGCCCGTGACGGCCTGCAGGAAGAGCGGAATGAATGCATTCGCCCCGTAGATGATCGTGCCGGCAAAGGTAACGAGCGGAACCGTCACGCGAATCACGTCGACCTTGAAGAGGTGCAACGGCATCACGGGTTCGGGCGCTTTCTTCTCCCATTGCACGAATGCGATGCCGACGAGTACGGCGCCGACCCCGAGTGCAACCGAAAGCGACGACGTCCATCCGTACTCCTCGGACGACCATGACAAGAGCAGGATGAGGCATGTTACGGAAGTGGTGAGCAGCGCCGAGCCCAACCAGTCGACCTTGTGGTCGCGCTTCTGGAACGGAATCTTGAGAGCGGCCGACGTGATGATCAGCGCGATGATCCCGATGGGGATGTTGATGATGAAGATCCAACGCCACGACAGTTGCTCGGTGAAGAAGCCACCGATGAGTGGTCCGATGACGCTGCCGACGGCGAACACGCTGGTGATCATTCCCACGTAGCGACCGCGCTCGCGCGGAGGAACCGTGTCGCCGATGATGACGAAGGCCATCGACATGAGGCCACCTCCACCGACACCCTGTACGCCACGGGAGATGACGAGGACCGACATCGACTGTGCGACCGCGCAACCGATCGAACCGATGATGAACGTGATGATGGCCGCCTGGAAGAGTGGCCGACGCCCGTAGATGTCGCTCAGTTTTCCGAACAGCGCATTCGATACGGTTGAGGTGAGTAGGTAGGCGGTACCGATCCAGGCATAGGCGCTGAGGCCACCGAGGTCGGCAACCATCGTTGCAATCGCAGTGTTGACGGCGGTGCCGTCGAGCGAGGCAAGACTGAGCCCCGCCATCAGGCCGGAAAAAACGGTGAGGATTTCCCGACGGCTGAGTTCGGGTGCTGCTTGCGGGGGGTTCGTGGACATCTCTTTTGCACCATACAACTGAACCTCTGTGCGGGACATGGTGATCGAGGCTGCGAACATGGCGAAGTGGTGGAAGTCACACACGTCATCGCATCGCCTCTGGGAGATCTCCTTCTCGGTGCATCCACGAGCGGTCTGTGTCGTGTCGACTTCACATCGCCCCAGATCAGCGGGGTCCATCGGCCGGATCCAAAGCCCGTGGCCAACGTTCATCTGGTTGCAGCCGCGGCACAGCTGGGGGAGTACTTCGCGGGAGAGAGGCGCGACTTCGACCTGACGCTCGACCCGCAAGGCACTCCGTTCCAATTGTCCGCGTGGGCCGTACTGCGGACGATTCCTTACGGCGCGACAATGACGTACGGAGAGCAGGCGAAGTCGATGGGCCAGCCGCGGGCTGTCAGGGCCGTCGGTGCAGCGAACGGCCGCAACCCGCTTGCGATCATCGTGCCGTGCCACCGCGTGATCGGGGCCGGAGGCAAGCTCACCGGGTACGCGAGCGGTCTCGACCGCAAAGCGTGGCTTCTCGACCACGAATCCCGCTGAAACTGAGGGCAATAGTGAGAATGGTTCTCATTCCTTGTAGGGTTGCGGCATGGAAAGTTCTCTTCGTCTGCGGTCGGTTAATGGCATCAAGCGTCTCCGAGGCGTGAGCGCTGCCATCGCGCTCGGTCTCGTGGGCATCGGATGCTCTGAGTCGTCTCAATCTGCGACGACAACCACCGACGCTGGAGTTGTTGCAGATGCGAGTAGCGCGGCCGACAGCGCGACCTCCGTCGTCGACACCACAACGACAGTGGCACGAGCCGACGTCCCCTCGGTCGTCGTGACGTATGCGGCACTCGAGAGCATCGTCAAAGGAATCGTGGGTGACGCTGCCCGAGTCGAGGTGATCATTCCCAATGGAACCGACCCGCACGACTTCGAGCCGTCGGCGAAGGATCTCGAATTGATGTCGTCGTCGGCAGTCGTCGTGGCGAATGGCTTGGACCTCGAAGAGGGTCTCGAAGACGCGCTCGCCGAGGTGGAGAAGGCGGGCGTGCCCGTGTTTCATGTCGCCGACCATGTGACTTTGCGCGAAGGTTCGGATGACGGGCACGGCGATGACGAATCGCACGATCACGGCGCCGAAGATCCGCACGTTTGGCTCGATCCGCTGACTCTCGCCGAGGCAGTGCCCGCGCTTGCCCGGGAGATCGGCGCGGCGATCGGAGCGGATCTTGGGAACGCGGGAGACGTGGTTGTCTCGTCGCTGCAGGAACTCGACAAGAAGATTGCGACGAAGATTTCCGGTCTCGAGTCGTGCGTCGTGATCACCGGCCATGACTCGCTCGGATATTTCGGTGCGCGTTACGGGTGCGAGGTACTCGGCTCGGTGATCCCGAGTTTCTCCACGGCGGCCGAAGCGACTGCGAAGAACCTCTCGGAGTTGAAGGATGTCGCCAAGGCCGAAGGCGTGGGGGCGATCTTCACCGAGCTCGGAACTCCCGCCGACGTTGCCGAACAACTCGCCCGTGAAGTGGGCGTCGAAGTGATCGAAATCGCGACCCACCTCGTGCCCGATGAGGGTGGATACGACGAGATGATGTTGGCGCTCGCGGATGCCGTTGTGGCGGGCCTGTCCTGATGGACTTTCTCGTCGGCCCGTTCGTCGACAACGAATTCCTGCGCCTGTCGCTCGTTGCGACATGCGTCGTGGCTGTCACGTGCGCGGTGGCGGGCGCATTCGTCGTCTTGAGAGGTCTGTCGTTCGTCGGTGACGCCCTTGCGCACGGGGTGGTACCCGGTGTCGCCGTCGCCTTGCTGGTCGGTTTTTCAGGCGTACTCGGTGCTGCGATCGGTGCCGGCGTGATGATGGCGGGCGTCGGTGTGGTGAATCGACGATTCAGACTCTCGGGGGACACGTCGATCGGGTTGTTGTTCGTCGGCATGCTGGCGCTCGGTGTGATCATTCAGTCGCGCTCGGCGTCGTTCGCGGGAGACCTCACCGCGGTTCTCTTCGGAGAGGTGCTGGGCGTTTCGTGGGCCGACATTGCTTGGCAGGTCGTCGCGCTCGTCGTCGTAGCGCTGATCGCCTGGGTGTGTCGGAGACCGTTCCTCTTGTTGTCATTTGACGAGGGACTCGCTGCAACATCGGGATTTTCCGTGCGCAGGTACGGCAACATCATGCTGGCGATGGTGGCACTGACGGTTGTCGCGAGTTTCCAGACGGTCGGCACCCTGCTCGTGCTCGGCATGCTGGTCGCTCCCGCCGCGACGGGCGCATTGTTCGGCCGTCGCATCTCGACTGTCGTGTGCATCGCTGCGGTTGTTGGTGTCGTGTCGTCGTACGTCGGCCTGTTGGTCAGCTACCACGTAGATCTTGCCGCAGGTGCATCGATCGTTCTTTCGGCTGTCGTCGTGTTCGCGCTCGCTGCCACCGTCGTCGAACTGCGCCGCTGGCTCGACCATCGTCGCGACATCCACCACCTCCACGACCATCCGCACTTCCACGAACATGTCCACCACTGACGACACCCCATCGATCGCCGCCGCGTCGTTGGCGGTCGGTTATGGGCATCGACCCGTCGTCGACGGTGTCGGATTCACGCTGTTCCCGGGTCAGATGTTGGTGCTCATCGGCACGAACGGTTCCGGTAAGTCGACGCTCTTGAAGACCCTCGCAGGTTTGCTCGAACCCCAGGGTGGCGACGTGACCGTTCTCGGCGAACGCCCGGGCTCGCAGCCTGCCCGTGTCGCCTACCTGCCGCAGCACCCCGTTTCGTCCCACACGCTGCCGTTGCGTGTCGAGGACGTCGTGACCATGGGGCGCTTCGCGCGCCGTGGACTGTTCGGCCGCATCGACTCGGACGATCGTCGGGCGGTGCATGAGTCGATGAAACGCACGGGTGCCGATGGCTACGCGCAGAGTCCGCTTCGTGACCTGTCGGGCGGTCAACAGCAGCGTGCCCATCTCGCCCAGGTGCTGTCGCGTCGCGCGGAAGTCCTGCTGCTCGACGAACCGACTGCAGGTCTCGACGTCGCAGGTCGCCGATTGGTGGCTGATCTCGTTGCGCAGGAACGTGCCCGCGGCGTCACCGTCGTCATGGCAACCCATGAGTTGGGCGATGCCGACACCGCGGACGCGGCAATCCTTCTTGCGCAGCGTGTGGTGGCGCACGGCCCGCCCGACACGGTGTTGACCGACGCAGCGCTGCGCGAGGTGTTCGGCTTCACCCAGCCACACTGAGCCGGCACCGTCAGCGCAGGCGAACGGGCAGTTTCCGTCGACCCCACAGAATCTCCGGAGCGAGACGTTCCGTCGGGCCGTTTGCACGCATCGTCGGAAAGCGCGTTGCGAGCGTCTCGATCGCGATTCGCGCTGTTTGTCGTGCGAGCGGCGCGCCGAGGCAATGGTGGATGCCCCAGCCGAAGCTGTAGTGGCGCTTCAATTGCATCTCGTCACGGTCGATGTCGAATTCATCGGGGTTCGGAAACGCTTCCGGATCGCGATTGGCCGACGCATAGAGCGCCATCACCTTCGACTTGGCGGGCACGTGCACGTCGCCAATGGTGGTGTCGTCGACGTTGGTGCGGAACAGACCAAGTACCGGCGGGTCGTAGCGCAGGCTTTCCTCGATGGCATTCGGAATCAGTGAATGGTCGCCAACGATGCGGTCCCAGCGCGAGGTGTCCTCGAGCATGCGCCACATGAAGTTGGTGATGAGCGATGTCGTGGTTTCGTGGCCGGCAACCAGCAACTGCAGCACCATCGATTCCATTTCGACGAGCGGAATTCGTTCACCGTCGAGCAATCGCAGTGAGTACTCGGTGAGAAGGCCGGGGCGGGGAGTGCCACCTTCGTCGGCGATCCGTCGGCGCTCGGAAACCGCAGAGTTGATGTAGGCCTTGATCTCGGCGGTCGGCTTCACGGCCTGCTTCGGGTCGGAGAGGCCCAGCACCAACTGGTCGGCCCACCCCTTGATGAGGTGTCGGTCGCCGGGGTCGACGCCCATCAGATCGATGAAGCCGAGAATCGGCAGGGGGCAGGCGAAGTCGTCGTGCAGTTCTGCCTCGTTGCCGGCCGACTCCATGTCGTCGGCGAGGCCGACGGCGAGCGCGCGCGTCGAGTCGGCGAGTTTCTTCACCTCGAGCGGATTGAACTCGTTGCGCATGAGGACCCGGCGCTTCGTGTGCTCGGGC
>JBBANY010000033.1:0-25510 GCA_040401695.1 Ilumatobacteraceae bacterium | reverse complement strand
CCCGGTGCGTGGCGAGAATTGTCACTCGCCGAACGCAAGGCGCTAATTGAAGCGATGGCGGGCGATGCCCGTCGGTAGCGTCACGGGGTGATGACTACGGACGCGGTCGAACGCATCGCCAACGTCGTTGGGCTGGGATTGATCGGCGGATCGATCGCCGCGCGACTGGTTGAGTCGGGATGGCGTGTTCACGGCGCCGACCCTCATCCGGGCCGGCCCGAGTTGGCGATCGAGCGTGGCATTGTCTCGGCTGTCGGGTTGAACCCCGATGCGGAGATCTCGTTCGTCGCGGTGCCCGTGCTGCAATTGCGCGATGAAGTGGCCACAACGCTCGCGGCGACGAAGGGTGTCGTCACCGATGTCGGCAGCGTCAAGGGCCCGTTGGTGGCGGAAATCGCCAACCCGCGTTTCATCGGCGGACATCCCATGGCGGGATCGGAACTCGACGGACTCGATGGTGCCGACCCCACCCTCTTCGAGGGTGCGACGTGGATTCTCACGCCGACCTCCGACACTCCGGACTCGGTCTTCGCACTTGCTGCCGGCGTTGCGAACCAGCTCGGTGCGAACGTTCTCGCATTGTCGGCCGACGATCACGACAGGCTGATCGCCGTCGTCAGTCACGTTCCGCACCTCACGGCAGCGACATTGATGACTCTTGCCGATCGCAGGTCCGAAGAGCACGCTTCACTCCTGCGCATGGCAGCGGGTGGTTTTCGCGACATGACCCGTATCGCATCGAGCAAGCCGGGGATCTGGCTCGACATCTGTCGAGCAAATCGTGAGGCGATCGTCGCGACGCTCGATGACTTCATCGCTGGACTCATCGATCTGCGTGGCACCGTCGATGCCGAGGACTCTGCGGGTCTCGAAAAACTGCTCTTGCGGGCCCGTGAAGCGCGCAGCAATCTGCCCGCACGCGTTCGGTCGCTCGAGGATGCCGTCGAAGTGCGCATACCGATTCCCGACCGCCCCGGTTCGGCGGCCGAGATCTTCACACTGGCCGCAGAGTTGAACGTGAACCTCGCGAACTTCGAAGTCGTGCACTCCGCAGAGGGCGACCGCGGAGTGGCCGTGGTGCTCGTCGAAGCGGGTCAGGTCGAACTGTTGCGCGGGGGTCTCATTGCCCGTGGTTTCAAACCGGGGCGGTGAAGGGCGTGACGTCCGTGATCGAAGTGTTCGACTCACCGATCGACTGCACCGTCGTGGTGCCCGGGTCGAAGAGCATCGCGAACCGTGCCCTCGTGTGCGCGGCATTCGCGGGCGAAGGAACCTCGGTCGCCAATGTTCCCGACGGCGATGATTCGGTCGCGATGGTGCACGGCCTGCGCGCACTCGGTGTCGACATCTCCGAGGCAGGCGAAGGCATTTTCCGGTTCGGGTCGGCCCTCGACATCGAGTCCAAGCGTTTTGCGCGGGTCGACGCCGGGCTGGCCGGAACGACGTCGCGGTTCCTCACGGCCGTGTGCGCGTTGCGCGCGGGTGGTGCGATCATCGACGGGGCCGCCGCGCTGCGCGGCCGCCCGATGGCCGACCTGCACGACGCCCTCGAGGCGTTGGGCGCTCACGTCAACCCGATCGACGCTCGGGGTCATCTTCCGGTCGAGGTCTCGGCGGGCGCCATTCGTGGCGGGGAGATCGAGATTCCCGGGGGAGTGTCGAGTCAATTCGCGACGGCGCTCTTGTTGGTGGCTCCGTACCTGCGTGGTGGGCTGCGCCTCGTCGTCGCGGGGGAGCGGGTGTCGGATTCGTATCTCGAGATGACCGTGGAAGTGATGCGCGATTTCGGCATCGATGCATCGATCAACGACACCGCGAAGGGCCGCATCGTCACGGTGCCCGAAGGGCGTTACGTGCCGCGTCACTACGAAGTTGAGCCCGACGCGTCCTCCGCGTCGTACCCGATGGCCCTCGTGGCGGTGTGCGGAGGGTCGGTGACCATCCCCAATCTGACGGCAGATTCATTGCAGGGTGACGTCGCATTCGCCGACATTCTCGAAGAGATGGGCTGTCGCGTCGAACGCGGTCTGACGTCGATCTCGGTGCACCGTGACCTCGATCGACCGTTGCGCGGAATCGACATCGACATGGTCGACGTGTCGGACCTCGTCCCGACGGTGGCGGTCGTGGCGCTCTTCGCGGCGGAGGGGTCACGTATCCGCGGCGTCGGATTCATACGAGCCAAGGAAAGCGATCGCCTCGGTGACCTGGCTCGCGAACTGTCGAAGACTGGTGCATCAGTGGTGGAGACCGACGATGGTCTGATCGTGCAACCATCTGCGATCCACGGCGCCCACCTCGAGACGCACCATGACCACCGTCTCGCGATGGGCTTTTCCGTTCTCGCGGGACGTATCGCGGGCGTGTCGATCGACGACCCGTCGGTTGTGTCGAAGAGTTGGCCGGGCTTTTGGTCGGTGCGCGAACAAATGCGCGCCACGGCGCGCTGAACCCTTCAGAACCTGCGAAAGTCGATGTTGCGGCGACGTGGGCCGAACTTCGGCGCGGAGATGCCGCCGAGGGCGAGCCATGACAATACGCGACCCCTGTTGCCCGCGTACGGGGCAAGGGCCGCGAGCATTTCGTCGTCGGAGCCCCGGGGGCGACCGGTGAGCGAGTGCGCCACGACGTTCTTCAGATGGAAGTCGCCGACTGCGACCGCGTCGGGATCGCCCAGGGCTTCGGCCTGAACGAGTGCACGGGTCCACGGGCCAAATCGTGGGACGTCGACGACGAGACGTCGCAGCGCCGCGGGTGGATCGACGTGGTGATGGCCGGGGCGACGAAAGACGCGTGCGATTGCGATGAGGGTGCGCGCTCGGGCTTCTTCAATGCCGAGGGTGTGGAGTTGGTACGGCGCCATGTCGGCTAGGCGTGCCGGGTCGGGAGGTGCGAGAAGGGTGCCCACGGGCGTCTCGACGGGGTTGGGAAGGGCACGGCAGAGTCGAGCCCACTGGTTCACTGCCTCGGCCGCGGTGATGCGCTGGCCGAGAGTCGCCGTGAGTGCGGCCTTGTACACGTCTCCGGACGAACCAATGCGCAGGTCGCCGAAGTCGCGTTGCAGGCGGGCGACGATCGGGTGGCTGGCTTCGAGGCCGCTGAAGGTGTCGCGCAGGCCACAGGGGTCGGGGTCGCGGCGGCAAATGACCGCCCGCCCTTCGCCCCCGTGGGTGACGCCCGTGGTCGAGGCGTCCGTCCATACGGGCCCGACGGGCGTCATCGAAGTCATCACGAGGCGGGCACCGTCGAGGTGCACCGTCGGGTCGATTGCGCCGAATCGGAACGCTCCGAAGGTGTGGCGAAGAAGACGGTCGCCCTCGGACGTACGCAGCACTGAAGTCTCGACGACGTTCATCGCTGCGATGCTAGACACCGGGTGTCGTTCAGTAGGTTGATCGCCGTGATCGAACGCTGCGCGCCCTTGCGACCCGATCATGTGGACCGCCCCCTGCCGTCGCGCCTGCCTCGCGATGCGGCACTGCTTCAAAGAATTCTCACCGAGCATCGTGCGGCCGTCGACAGGGGCGACCCCGTGTACATCGATCCGTTGACGAAACGCAGCGTGATGACCGCGGCTTTTCTCGCGTCGCGGGGCCGCTGCTGTTCGAGCGGATGCCGGCATTGTCCGTACGAAGCGTGAACGACTAGGTTCTGTTCGAAACGAGGGAGATGGCGTGTCTGATCAGCGCGAGATATTGACGTGGGACGGTTTCGGAGAGGCCTCGCGGGACATCGCGCGGGACATCGCAAAGTCCGGTTACGACCCCGACATGATTCTTGCCATCGCCCGCGGCGGTCTTTTTCTTGCGGGCGCCCTCGGCTACGCGCTGTCGGTGAAGAACACCTACACCATGAACGTCGAGTTCTACACCGATGTCGACGAACGTCTCGACATGCCGATGATCCTGCCGCCGGTTCCCGACTTCGTCGACGTCCGTGACGCGAAGATTCTGATCGTCGACGACGTTGCCGATACGGGACACACTCTGAAGCTCGTTCAGGAATTCTGCGAAGGGCGCGTCGCCGAGTCGCGGGTCGCAGCACTGTACGAAAAGCCCCACTCCGTCGTGCGTTGTGACTACGTCTGGAAGCGCACCGACCTCTGGATCAACTTCCCGTGGAGCGACAAGGACCCGATCGTCAAGCGCGCAGGTTCGGCAAAAGACGCCTGAGCAACGTCTACCAGCGTCCGCGCGAGACCAAGACCTCGCGCAGTGTCGCCGGTTTGTCGGTCATGATCCCGTCGGCGCCGCGGTCGATCAGTTCCAACATCAGAGCAGGCTCGTCGATCGTCCAGTAGTGGACGTGCAACCCCGACGCGTGTGCGATCTCGATGAATCGCTCCGAGTGCAACGGAATCGGCCCCTGCTTCGGCGGTATCTGAACCGCGTACACGCCGTCGGGGAATCGAATCGCGCGCCCGAGTGAGACCGC
The DNA here is from genome assembly GCA_040401695.1 of Ilumatobacteraceae bacterium. GTDB lineage: Bacteria > Actinomycetota > Acidimicrobiia > Acidimicrobiales > Ilumatobacteraceae > F1-20-MAGs119. The sequence goes on along the minus strand of JBBANY010000033.1, from coordinate 21,076 downwards.
GAGGCGCAGGCGGGCGACGCCCTTCGGCCCGAGAGAGGTGGCGACACCGGGTCCGAGTTCGGCGCGCAATGTGCGCAGGCGCCGATCACTGAACGAACCCAGACACACGCGGTCGAGGATGTCGTGCCTGCGCAGCGCGTCCACGAGGTGGGGCAGTGCATTGTCGGCCTTGCAGTCGATGTTCCAGCGCAGGTCCGGCCACGTCGTGACCAGTTCGTCGAAGGTGGGTATCGGTTCGCGTCCGTCGACCCGTGCAGTGCGCACGTCGTCGTAGGTCATCTCGGAAATGCGGCCTTCGATGCCGCACGTGCGTCGCAGGTCGTCGTCATGGAACGCGAGGAGGACACCATCGGCCGTGGCGTGCACGTCGGTTTCCATGTACGTGTAGCCGAGGTCGACGGCGTGCTGGAACGCCGACAGCGTGTTTTCGGCCGCGTCGCTCGCGCCGCCGCGGTGGGCGAAGGCGTGGATGCCCGTCCAGTCGAAGAACGGGTGGCGACGCAGTTGCATTGTCGCGAGTCGGCTCAGATCGAGCGACCCGCCGCCTTCCAGTACTCGTCCTTCAGCAGGCGCTTGTAGAGCTTGCCGGTCGGATGGCGCGGGAGATCCGGGCTGAAGTCGACCGAGCGCGGACATTTCAGGTCGGCAAGCTGCGAGCGGCAGTAGGCGATGAGCTCGCGCTCGAGGGCCTTTGCCTCGTCCTCGTTTGCCGGCATCGCCACGGGCTGCACGACGGCCTTCACTTCCTCGCCGAACTCGTCGTTCGGCACGCCGAAGACGGCGACGTCTGCCACCTTCGGGTGGTTGATGAGAATGTTCTCCGATTCCTGCGGGTAGATGTTGACTCCGCCGGAGATGATAATGAAGGCCTTACGGTCGGTGAGGAACAAGAACCCGTCGTCGTTGAGATAGCCCACGTCGCCGAGTGTCGACCAGCCGCGGCCCTTGGGATCGCGCGAGCTCTTCGTCTTCTCGGGGTCGTTGTGGTACTCGAAGACCGTTCCGCTCTCGAAGAAGACCGTTCCGGACTCGCCCGATGGCACCTCGTCGCCGTTCTCGTCGCAGATGTGCACGACACCTTGGATCGCCTTGCCGACGGTGCCCGGATTGGCGAGCCACATGTCGGAGTTGCAGTACACGAACCCGTTGCCTTCGGTTCCTGCGTAGTACTCGTGGATGACCGGACCCCACCACTCGATCATCTGGCGCTTGACCTCGACCGGACACGGTGCGGCGGCGTGAATCGCGCACTGCAGCGACGAGGTGTCGTAGCGTTTGCGCACGTCCTCGGGCAGTTTCAGCATGCGAACGAACATGGTGGGCACGAGCTGGCTGTGCGTGACTTTGTGCCGTTCGATGAGCTTCAGGTATTCCTCGGCATCGAAGTGCTCCATGATGACGCTCGTGCCACCGATGAAGTGAACCGCGAGATTGAAGCGCAACGGAGCAGCGTGGTAGAGCGGGGCAGGCGAGAGGTAAATGGAGTCGGCGGTGACGCCGAAGAGCATCGACGAGAGGGCCGCGACACCGTTGGGTTGGCCGAGCTCGGTCCGCTGGAAGGTACCGAGCACGCCCTTCGGCTTGCCCGTCGTGCCACTCGAGTAGAGCATGTCCATGCCGCCGATGAGTTCGGGCAGGCGTGTGGTCGGCTGAGCAGAGACCGCCGACTCGTACGACTCGTATCCGGGGATCGTGCCGTCGAGCATGAGGCGCAGCGCCGCCCCGGGAATGTCGCCGGCGATTTCGGCTGCCTGGTCGGCCTTGTACTTCGAGGTGATGAATGCCTTGGCGCCACAGTCGTTGATGATGTAGGTCAATTCATCCGAGGTGAGGCGGCTCGAGCAGGCGGTGTAGATGAGACCGGCGTAGTGGCAGCCCCAGATGACCTCCATGTAGCGCTCGTGGTTCTCCATGCAGATGGCGACGTGGTCGCCGACTTCGAGGCCAGCCGCGCGCAGCAGGTTCGACAGGCGGTTGGCGGCGTCGTCGAGCTGCTTGTAGGTGACGACCGTGCCGGTCGAGCCCATGATGTAGGCGGGCTTGTCTGGATGTGTCTTGGCGTGATCCCCGGGGAACATGTCGGGCAAGTTAGTCGGGTTTTGTGACGGATGCCTCTCTTCGCGAATGTCGGGGAGGGTTTTGAGGTGGTCGGTGACCCTGCGGTAACTTTTGGCGAGTTTCACTGACTAAAGGGGTGTGTTGTGAGCGCGTCAACCGTGGTCTCCGAAGAGCAACTGGTCAATGGTCTGGTCGATGAACTTCTGGCGTCGTGTCCGCCGTCGTCGACGAAGGCCGTCGATTTTCTGGGCAAGCAATTCGACCTTGGACTCGCCTGGGTCCACTTTCCGAAGGGTCACGGCGGTCTCGGCATCTCGCCCCGCCACCAGAAGTTGATCAACGAACGCCTGAACGCTCAAGGGGCGCCCAACGCCTACGCGCGGAACCCGATCGGTTACGGCATGTGCGGCCCGACCGTCGTCGAGTGGGGCAGCGAGGAGCAAAAGACCCGCTACCTGCGTCCGTTGTTCACCGGTGAGGAAATCTGGTGCCAGTTGTTCTCCGAGCCGGGCTCGGGTTCCGACTTCGCGGGTTTGTCCGCCAAGGGCGTGAAGGACGGCGAGGAGTGGATCGCCAACGGCCAGAAGGTGTGGACCACGCTGGCGCACCTGTCGCGTTGGGGTCTGCTCGTCGTGCGCACCGATGCCGAAGCCGTGAAGCACGCGGGTCTCACCGCGTTCGTGGTCGACATGCACGCACCCGGCGTCGAGGTGCGTCCGCTGCGCCAGATGACCGGTGAAGCAGAGTTCAACGAGGTGTACTTCACCGACGTGCGCATTCCCGAAAAGGAAATGCTCGGCAAGCCGGGCGACGGCTGGCGCGTCAGCCTCACCACGCTCATGAACGAGCGCGTCGCCATCGGCGGCGTTGTGCCGCCGCGTGGGTCGGGCACCATCGCTTCGCTGACCAAGATCTGGTCGACGAAGAGCGAGGCCGAAAAGGACCCGGCGAACCGCGACGAATTGATGAAGCTGTGGATTCGTGCCGAGGTGCTGCGTCTCACCAACATCCGCGCCGGCCAGAACCGCAAGATGGGCGTTCCCGGCCCCGAGGGTTCGATCGGCAAGATGGAGTCGGCCAACCTGAACAAGGCGATCTACGAATTTGCGATGAACCTGCTCGGCCCCGAGGGCATGCTCTACGGCAGCTACGAAATGATCCGTCCCGACACCGCGATGGGCTTTGAGACCTACCAGAAGGCATTCCTGCGCAGTCGTGCGAACTCGATCGAGGGTGGCACAACCGAAGTGATGAAGAACATCCTCGGCGAGCGCGTTCTTGGCCTTCCCGGTGACGTGCGTGTTGACCGCGACGTGCCGTGGTCAAAAGTACCGCGTAACTAGAACAGCATCGGCAGGGTTCTCCCCGCCTTTGTGAAGGGAACTACGAGGCGCTGCTGAGAAGAACGCCCAGATAGAGCGCAGCGAGAGAGGCGAGCAGGCCGATGGCCCCGCCGAGGGCGAGGACGAGTTTGCTCTTGGTGTTCGCGTGCGCCGCCGCAGCAAAGCCCGCCAGCATGACGACGACGATCTTGATTCCGAGCGTCACGTGGTAACTCGAATCCATCGCGGATACGTCGATGTCGAGGATGTTCCACATCCCCGTGATCACCGTGACACCGAAGGCGGGCCAGGCGACGCGGGCGAAGCCGTTGGCGATGGTCTTCAGCGCTTCGGGGTTCGTCTTGCGAACTCGCGGCACAAGACCGCCCAGCACGATCTGGCCGCCCACCCACACGGCGGCCGCCAACAGGTGGAGAAACGTGCGCAGCGATTCGAGGTTTGGTTCGATCATTGACGTTGTCCCTTTGTCGGGGCGAGAGCGTGGAGCACGGTGCTCGCCGCAATGTCGTGGTCGCGGCTCGAGCTGCGTCGGGTTGCCGGCACGGCGAGCATCGAGTAGCACGTCGTGAGAGTGGCGGCCTGTAGTTCACGGATGTTGCGCGGCGGCGGGAAGTACTCGTCTTCCTCGGTGACGCGCACCTCTTCGATGCCATTGCGCGGCGCGAGACGGGCAAGCACCTCGTCGACGAGTTCTTCGGGGGCGGATGCGCCGGCAGTGACACCGATCGTTCCCGACAGATTGTCGGGAAGTTCATCGGCGCGGTTGATGCGCAGCACGGTGGCGCATCCCGATTCGATCGCCAGCCGTTCGAGGGCCCGTGTGTTGGAGGAGTTCGACGAGCCGATGACGACGATTGCGTCGCAGCGCGGGGCCATTGCTTCCAGTGCGCTCTGGCGGTTCGTGGTGGCGAAACACAGGTCGCTGCGACCCGGCGACCACACGTCGGGGAAGCGCTCGCGAACGCGTACCGCGACACCCGACCAGTCGCGGTGCGAGAGCGTGGTCTGTGCCAACAACGCCACCGGTTCTTCGAACACGGGGAGTGCGTCGACGTCTTCGATCGACTCGACACGGCTGATCGCGTGCGGAGCCACGGCCATTGTGCCGACGGCCTCTTCGTGGCCTTCGTGGCCTACGTAGACGACGCGGTAACCCTTGTTCGCGCGGACCTTCACTTCATGGTGCACTTTCGTGACGAGTGGGCACACCGAGTCGACGACGTAACTGCCACGACGACGGGCTTCTTCGACAACGGCCGGGGGAGAGCCGTGTGCGGAGAGCATGATCGGGCGACCCTCGGGCACCTCGGCGAGGTCGTCGACGAAGACGACGCCGCGTTCGCGGAAGCGGTCGACGACGATGCGATTGTGGACGATCTCGTGGTAGCAGTAGACGGGCGGTTCGAAGGTGCGAACGAGCCAACTGAGGGCCTTGATCGCCATCTCGACGCCTGCACAGAAACCGCGCGGCGCGGCAAGTAGCACCTTGTCAACGTTCGTCTCGGACACCGCTTCCACGGTACTTCTCGACACCACCGTTAGCCTGACCTTGTGGGTGATTCGGTCGACCTCAGTGCCCGGATCACCGAAGTCGTGCCGGATTCACCCGCTGCCACGGCCGATGTGCGGGTGGGCGACGTCGTTGCCCTCGTCAACGACCGGCCGATCCGCGACATCATCGAATGGCACCATCAGGTCGACGAGGCCCATGTGTCGCTGAGGCTCGATCGCGGCGGGATGTTGGTCGACGTCGAAGTGGAGAAACTGCCCGGTGAACCGCTCGGCGTGTCGATTGCGAGCGCTGTGTTCGACCGCGTACAGACCTGCGACAACCACTGTTCGTTCTGCTTTATCTACCAGCTCCCGAAAGGCCTGCGTCGCAGTCTCTATTTGAAGGACGACGACTACCGGCTGAGCTTTCTCTTCGGAAATTTCACAACCCTCACGCGGTTCACCGAAATGGACCTCGAGCGGGTGATCGACCAAGCGCTTTCGCCACTGCACGTCAGCATCCATGACGCCGACCCGTGGGGGCGAGCCGAAATGCTGCGCAACGAACGCGGAGCCATGAGCCTGCGGTGGTTGCGGGCGCTTCTCGACAACGGCACGAACGTTCGCGGTCAAGTCGTCCTGTGTCCGGGTGTCAACGACGGCGACGTGCTCGAGCGCACGCTGGCGGGAATCCTCGACGAGTACGCAGAGCTCGATGCCGTGGCGGTCGTGCCCCTTGGTCTCAGCAGATTCAACCCCGAGGCTTCTTTGCGCGTTCATTCCGCCGCCGAGGCGCGCGTCGCGGTCGACATCGTCGACAAGTGGCGCGAAATTGCACGCCAAGTGGTTGGTCATCCCATGTTCTGGGCATCGGATGAGCTGTACCTGCTGGCCGACAAGGCGATGCCCGATGCTGCCGACTACGGCGACTTTCCGATGTACGAAGACGGTGTTGGAATTGTCGCGAGTTTCCGCGAGGAATTCGCTGGACGTCGCTCGTCGGTCACCGGCCCGACCTCGGGCTTCTTCGCATCGGTCGACGGCGCCACGCCTTCGGGCTACCGGGCAGAGCGTGTGCCTGCCAACCCCGCCGGCGACACGGGTCTGCGACCCGTGCGAGTGCAGATCACGCAACGCACCGCACCGACGAGGGGCAGAGTCGGAATCCTCACCGGCGAATACGCGGCACCCGTCATCGAGGCACTCGTCGACAACAGCGATGTCACGGTCATCCCGGTGCGCAACGACTTCTTCGGTGGCAACACCGCGGTCGCGGGTTTGATGGTTGGCGCTGACATTGCTCGCGAGATCACGGCACATCCCGAAATCGACGAATTCTTGTTGCCTGACGTGTGTTTGTCGGAGGGCAGGTTCCTCGACGGGTCGACGCTCGCCGATCTGGGTGCGAATGTGATCGTCGTTCCCACCGATGGTGCCTCGTTGCGCCGTATCCTCGATCGTTCGCTATGAAACCCCATGTCGTGATCGTCGGTCGACCCAACGTCGGCAAGAGCACCCTCTTCAACCGCTTCGTCGGTGGTCAGGTGGCGATCGTCGAAGACCGCCCGGGAATCACCCGCGACCGCAAGACCCACGATGCCAATTGGCTCGGTCGAGAGTTCACCGTGACCGATACCGGAGGCTGGATGCCGGGTGGGTCCGAACTCGACGAGAAGGTGTCGCGCCAGGTCGAGCAGGCGGTCAAGACAGCCGATCTCGTTTTGTTCGTCGTCGACGCATCAATCGGTGCCACCGATGACGACGAGCGCATTGCCGCGTGGCTGCGCCGCACCGGCCGCCCCGTTCTGGTCGTCGCCAACAAGGCGGACAACGATCGCCGTGAAACCGACCGTTGGAGTTTCCTGTCGCTCGGGTTGGGCGAGCCGTATCCCGTTTCGGCACTCCATGGTCGTCGCGCGGGCGACTTGCTCGATGTCGTCGTCGACGAGTTGGGCATCGCCGACGAAGAAGAGACACCCGTCAGCGACGAAGAGGCGCCCGATGTGATCGACGCCGATCTCGAGGGCGTGCCCCGCGTCGCAATCGTCGGACGTCCCAACGTCGGGAAGAGCACCCTCTTCAACCGTCTCTGTGGCGAAGAGCGCAGTGTCGTCCATGACATGGCCGGCACCACGCGCGATGCAATCGACACCCTGATCGAAGCCGACGAGGGACGCATTGTTCTCGTCGACACCGCAGGAATGCGCCGTCGCGCCAAAATCGACGACTCTGCCGAGTATTACTCGCTCGTTCGTGCTCTTCGCGCCGTCGACGAGGCGGATGTTGCGCTGCTCGTCATCGATGCAACCCAGGGGATCACCAGCCAAGACCAACGCCTGGCCGAACGCATCGACGCCGCCGGGAGTCCGCTCATCGTCGTGCTGAACAAATGGGACCTCCTCGACACCGAGGCCCGCGAGGAAGTCACCACCGAAATCGGGCGCAAGCTGTATTTCATAGGCGACGCACCCGTGCTGCGCATCTCGGCTCTCTCGGGCAAGGGCGTGCACCGCCTCATGCCGATTCTCACCGAATCGATCGAGCAGTATCAGCGAAGGGTTCCGACACGCGACGTCAACCGTGTGATCGCCGAAGCGCAGCAGAGGCAACCCGCCGCTGCCGGGGCGCGCGTTCTCTATGCGCTGCAGGGCGCTGCCGACCCGCCCACGTTCACACTGTTCGTGAACCGGGAACTGCCGCCCACGTACCTTCGCTATCTCGAGCGTTCCATCCGTGAAGCGTTCAAGTTCGGTTCGACACCCATCAAGCTGCGCGTCAGGCGCAGAGCCGAGTAGGAGCGCGGTCGTAATGCCCTGGTGTGAAGAGTGCGCCAAGTACTTCGCTCCAAGTTCGATGACTGATGATGGTCGTTGTCCGAAGTGCGGCAAGGTTGCCGACCTTCCCGATGCCCACGGTCGCATCACCGCGAAGAACCTCGACCTGAAGGCGCTCGCCAAGGGAGAAGACGAAGCCGGCGACGAGAAGGCCCCCTGGCACTTCAAACTGCTGCTCACCGCTCTCGTTCTTTATCTCTCGTGGAGGGTTGTCGATCTCTTCAGGTAGCCTGCTCGCCGTACGGGCTGTGGCGCAGCTTGGTTAGCGCGCTTGTCTGGGGGACAAGAGGTCGTGGGTTCAAATCCCGCCAGCCCGACCAATTTCTTCGCATGAAACGTTGTCTCGCGTCCCTTGCCGTTCTGCTCTGTTTGCTCAGTTCGAGTCCGGCATACGCATCCGCTTCGGTTGATCAGTTGGTTGTCGTGGAAGTGGCATCACTGTCGGCGACCACTGGCACGCTTCAGGTCGTGGAGAAAGTGGACGGCGTCGAGCGGGTGGTTGTGGGTCCGGTGCCAGCTCGGTTAGGTCACAACGGTGTGAAGGGCGATCGCCGGGAGGGCGACGGCACCACTCCATTGGGCGAGATGCGCATCGTCGGCGCCTTCGGGTTGCCCGCGTCAGCCAGGGTGAAGTTGCCCTACCAGCGGGTGAGGCCCGGGGACTGCTGGATTTCGGATGTGGGCGACCGTGCCTACAACCGTCGTGTGCGGCGTGCACGCTGTGATGCGCCGAACGAGGATCTCTACCACATCGCCCGTGGAGGGGCCTACGAATTTGCGTTGACAACCTCGTACAACACCTCACCCATCGTCGCGGGCAAGGGGAGTGCAATCTTCATCCACGTGCATTCCTATGACGCCTCAGGACGAACGAAACCAACGAGTGGATGCATCAGCGTGTCGCGAGCGGTGATGAAGCGGCTGTTTGCAATTTTGGATCCTGCGAAGGATCCTGTTCTGGTGGTGCGGCTCAAGCAGTGAGGACGTCGTCGGGGGACGACGTGAGGAGAATCACACGCTTGACTCCGCGCCTTTCCAGGTCCGCCATTCGGGCCTCGTCGGGGTCGGTGAGAGACCTGTCGTAGGGAAACCACACGGACGATGACCAATCGCCGACAGAAGGGTTGGCGCAGTCGAGGATCTCATTCACTCTGGGATGGTCGCCTCGGACATTGATGCCACAGCCGGCGGCGGCGGCGCGTCGGGCGAGTGCGACGCTGTTGACGCCGACGACGACGGGAATGGTTCGCGTTGGTTTCGGGAAGACCACGGACTTGTCGTGTTCTCCCGACCAGATCGCTGTGACGCGCGCGAGAGTCTCGAGCAGTCGGTCGTGGCGCGCTTCGAGGGACGGGTCGAGGATGTTGCCGAGAGCCGCGTGTTCGGAGGCGAAGTAGGTGTTGGGTGCGGCGCCCGCACCGAGGCCAAGAACGGCTCGGCCCTGAGAAATGATGTCGAGTGATGCCGTGGCGCCGGCGATTACCTCGGCGGGGCGGACGGCGACGTTGTTGACGAGAACGCCGAGGTGCACACGCTTCGTATTCGTCGCGATTGCGCCGAGGAGGATGTGGGGGTCGAGCATTTGTCCTTTGTTGCGCGCCGGCTCCATCGAGGCGAGATGGTCGAGAACCCAGACCGCGTCGTAGATGCCCTGGTCGGCTCGGATCGCGCAGTCGATGACGTCCCGAGCGGGCGCAAGGGCCTGGTTGATGTGCAGGTCAATGCGCATGGGTGAAGTCTTACACTCGAGGTCGATGTGTGGTCGCTTTGTCGCCTCGACACCAGTGTCGGCCCTCGCTCAGATATTCGATGCCGAGGTGCTCGACACAGAGAAGGGTGGCGTTGACCTGCGCCCGAGCTGGAACGTGGCTCCGACGAGCCGAATCGTCGGCATTCGCGAGGTCGAAGGTTCGCGACGTATCGACAGGTTCGTGTGGGGTTTGATGCCGGCCTGGCGCCGATCCGCGGGCGCTTCGTCGCCGCTCATCAACGCCCGCGCCGAGTCGGTCACTGAGAAGCCGTCCTTTCGCAACCTGGTGCCCGGTCATCGGTGCGTGGTCCCGATGACCGGCTACTACGAATGGCTGACGACGAAGGAGGCGAAACGCAAGATTCCCTACTTCATTTCGCGGCGTGACGGTGTGCCTCTAGCCGTGGCGGGACTGTGGGATCAGGGGGATGCCAACAGCGGCGGCTACCCGCGCGCGTGTGTGATCACCGTTGCGGCGAACCCGGGGCTCGCCGAGATTCACGACCGGATGCCCGCAGTGCTGGAAGGAGAGACGCTGGCAGCGTGGCTGGAGGGCGACACCGTCGAAGCGGTTTCCGTGCTTGCGCCGTTGCGCGACGGCGTTCTCGAGGCCGTAGAAGTGTCGACCAAGGTGAATACCGTGCGCAACAACGACCCGAGCAACATCGAAGCGGTGTCGGGCCAATTGCCCGACAGTTTGTTCGACTGACCCGTCAGAGCTTCAGATTTGCCTTGATGGCTTCTGCGTGGCGGCGCAATTCGTCGGGGTTGGCGTGTGCGGCAGCGTTGGCAAAGGACACGTCCCCCATGTCGTTCGCGGGAATGACGTGGATGTGGCAATGGGGCACTTCGAAGCCGGCGATGATCAAAGCCACTCGGTTGCAGAAGAAAGCCTTTTTCTGCGCTGCACCAATGGCATGTGCGGTGTCGAAGAGGCGGGACCGTGTGCGTGCGTCGACATCGGTCCATTGGTCCACCTCGGCCACCGGCACGACGAGAGCATGGCCGGGGGAGATCGGGTTGATTGTCATGAAGACGACGAGGTCGTCGTCGCGGTGCACGAACGTGCCGGGCAGTTCGCCCTTGATGATCTTGGTGAAAATCGTTGTCATGCGAGATAGCCGCCCGAGGCGCTGAAGACTTCCCCCGTACAGTACGACGCAGCCGGGGAGGCGAGAAAGGCGATGACCTGTGCGATCTCGTCCGATACACCCATGCGGCCCATTCCGATCTGCGACACGATGACCGATCGCATCATCTCCGAATAGTGACCGAGAAGGGGGGTGTCGGTGTAGCCCGGGCAGACCGCGTTGATTCGCACGCCGAACTGCGACACCTCGGCCGACGTTGCCTTGGTGAGTGCGATGATTCCCGCCTTCGCGACCGAGTAGTGCGGCGCCGACGCCGAAGGGCGCATGCCGAGAATCGATGAGATGTTGATGATCGATCCGGTTCGGCGCGGTGTCATGTGTGCGAGTGCTTCGCGCGTGCCGTAGAAGACGCCGTAGAGGTGGGTGCGGATCATGCGGTCCCACACGGCATCGGAGAGATTGACGAGGATGTCGAGTGGCTCGGCGGTGATCGACGGGTCGAGGCGTGACATCTGGTTGTTGACCATCTTCTGGAAGCGGTCGTTGTCGGGCGGAGGTGCGATCCCTGCGTTGTTCACCATCACGTCGAGGGCACCGAGTTTCGCAACCGTCGTTTCGACGGCTGCACGCACCTGTGCGGAATCGGTGACGTCGCACTGAACGGCGATGCCGTCGAGGCGTCGCGCGAGGTCCGTCGCGGCATCCATGTTGATGTCTGCGATCGCGACCCGAGCGTCACGGTTTGTCATCAGATCTGCCGTGGCTGCACCAAGGCCGGAGGCCCCACCCGTGATCAGCGCATACTTGCCACCGAGATCGAATGCCGAAAATGCGTCAACTTCCCCCATGCGCCGAGAATAACCAGCCATGGGAACCGCGCGTTCCGAACCCTGGTGCGTCTAGGGTTGTCCGCGTGTCGGAACTGTTCTCGCGTCGCAGCCTGCTGACGGTTCCCAACGCGATCACACTGGTGCGCCTGCTGTGCCTGCCCGTGTTCTTGTGGGCGCTTTTTGGTCGTGATTCGCGCCTGGCCGCGGGAATCATCATCGGTTGCCTGGGGGCCACCGACTGGGTCGACGGGTGGGTGGCCAGACGGTTCAACCAGACGTCGCCCTTCGGCGCCATCTTCGATCCGACCGTCGATCGCCTGCTCTTCATCGTCGGGTTGTTGGCTCTTGGTTTCGATGGCGCGGTGAACAACGTCGTCGCAGTGTTGATCCTGGCGCGCGAGGTGGGTGTCGGTCTGATGATGGTCGTTGCAACCGCGTTCGGAATGGAACGGTTCTCGGTGACGTACCTCGGCAAGTGGGCCACTTTCATCCTGATGTTCGCGGTTCCCGCCCTCACCCTGTCGACGTCGGGGATCGCCCTCGAACCCCTGTTTCGTCTCGTTGGCTGGGTGCTCATCGTGCCCGGCCTGGCCCTGAGTTGGCTGACGGCGGTCCAATACGTGCCGAAAGTGCAAGAGCATCTACGCGCCGGCCGGAAGCGCCGAACTACGGTATGAGCCATGCAAGTGCCCGCCGATCTCACTTACAGCTCCGACCACGAATGGATCCGCCGCGATGGCTCCACGGTGCGTATGGGCATCACCGACTACGCGCAGGACGCACTCGGCGACGTGGTGTTCGTCCAGGTGCCATCGGTCGGCGCGACAGTCGCAAAGGGTCAATCGTTCTCCGAAGTCGAGAGCACGAAGTCAGTATCCGACATCTACGCGCCGGTCTCGGGCCAGGTGACGGCGGTGAACGCAGCGCTCGGGAACACTCCCGAGTTGGTGAACTCTGACCCTTACGGTGAGGGTTGGATCTGCGAGATCGAAATGACCAACGAAGCCGAACTGGGTGACCTGCTCGACGCCGCCGGCTACAGCGCGCTGACGGGCGCCTAGGTCTCGTCGTGTCCTACGTGTACTGCAACCGCTGCGCACACAGGAACCCGCCCCAGGCGGCTTTCTGCAGCGTCTGTGGTGCGGTGCTCGACAGCGCCACAGACCGCACGATCACCCTCACACGGGTGGATGCCCTGCAGGACTCGCCCGGGCATGCCGACGATGTGATCTTCCGGACCTCGGAAGTGCCGATCGGGGGAGCCGTCCTGGTGTCGCGCACGGGCGAACAGTTCGGCGATCGTTTTCCGCTGGGCATCGGCACGACGAACATCGGCCGCCACCCGAATTCGGACGTCGTTCTCGACGACATCACGGTGTCGCGGCGTCACGCGCAGGTTGTGTTCACCGAAGGCGCCTATGTCGTGCGCGACGTCGGGTCGCTGAACGGTACGTACGTCAACCAGCAGCGCACCGACGAGGTGAGGCTCTATCACGGCGACGAAGTACAGATCGGAAAATTCCGACTGGTCTTCTTCGATCGCTCGGAGTGAACATGGCCGAGCGTGGTTACAAGAGCATCGGAGAGGTTCTCGGGCTGCTCCTTGAGGAGTTCCCGAACGTCACGATCTCGAAGATCAGATTTCTCGAGAGTCAGGGATTGATCGAGCCCGAACGCACGCCGTCGGGTTATCGCAAGTTCACCGATTCGGAGATCGAGCGTCTTCGATACATCCTGCGCGAGCAAGAGACGAACTATCTGCCATTGCGCGTCATTCGTGACCGCCTCGACGAATCCGGGGCGATTCCCCGCGATCCCACTTCGCCGACGTCGTTGCCGGCCGCGTTGCGCAATCAAACCGTCGGTGACGTCAGTCGAGAACTTGCGCGAATTCACAAGTTGAACGTCGGTCCGGCCGACGCCGACGAAAGCATGGAGATCGAAATCGACCCGGTGGTTCTCGCCGAGTCCGAACGCTTGCACCCCGCGTCACGCAGGGCACCGCAACGACCTCCGGCAAAGTCCGTGCCACCCACGGCGGTGACGCCAATCGCCGCGCCTCAGGGCGGGCCCGTTTCGCTCGAGGATCTCTGCGAATTGAGCGGGCTTTCCACAGCCGAGTTGCGGTCGCTCGAGCAGTTCGGGCTGATGTCGTCGCGGCAGGTGGGCAACGACACTTTCTACGAGGCCTCCGCGCGCGAAATCGCGGTTCTTGCGAAGAGTTTCCTGGATCTCGGTATCGACATCCGTCACTTGAAGTCGTGGCGCCTGGCGGCCGAGAAGGAAGCGGCGCTGTTCGAGCAGCGCCTGATGCCGTTGCTGCGCCAAAAGAACCCCGAGGCGAGGGCCCAATCGACCGAGATGCTGGCGACGTTGGTGTCGTTGGCGGGTGACCTCCGTCGCGTTCTGGTGCAACAGGCCGTTGGCCAATTCATCGAACCACGTCAGTAAGTAATCTCTCGGGCATGGGTGACGTGGCTCGGGTCGAGGTTGTCGGGCTGCGTGTCGAGCTTCCCTCGAATCAGCCGGTACTCGTGCTGCGAGAAGTCGAGGGTCGCCGACGGGTGCTCACCATCTACATCGGAGGCCCCGAGGCGAGCGCGATCCACACGGCACTCGAAGGAACACAGCCTCCCCGCCCGCTCACCCACGATCTGTCGGTGATGTTGATCGAGGCGCTTGCGGCCAAGCTCGACCGGGTGATCGTCACCGAGATTCGCGACCAGACGTATTTCGCGGAGATCGTGCTGCGTACCTCTGCCGGGGAGGTGGGCGTTTCGGGTCGGCCATCGGATGCCGTGGCGCTTGCCGTGCGGGCCGGAGCGGGAATCTTCGCCTCCGTCGACCTGCTCGACGAGGTCGGACGCGAGCTCAGTGAGGATGAACCCGAGAGCGAAGAGGCCGAAGAGGCGGTGGTCGACGAATTCAGGGATTTCCTCGAGACGATTTCGCCCGAAGACTTCTCCGATCCGACGTCGTAGACTGATCCCCATGGGAGAGGGGTTCAGCGGCACCAAGGCCGCGCAGATTGTCGGCATTTCGTACCGACAGCTCGACTACTGGGCGCGCACGAACTTGGTTGCACCGTCGTTGTCACCCGCATCGGGCAGTGGTTCGCGTCGTGCGTATTCGTACGGTGACCTGCTCGAGTTGAAGGTCGTGAAGAACCTTCTCGATGCGGGCATCAAGTTGGAGTCGGTACGTGAGGTCTTCCGCTACATGCGCGACCACCTGCGTTCCGACGTCGTGTCGGCGCACATCGTCATCAGCGGATCTTCCGTGGTGCTGTGCGACGGTGACCAACTCATCGACGTCTTGCGCAACGGTCAGGGCGTCCTCAATGTGTTGCCGCTCGCGGGCGTGAAAGACGACGTCGATGCCAGCATCATGACCGTCGGTCGTCGGGTCGAAGCCGACGCCGAACAGCGTCGCGCCGCCGGCATGTGATGTCGCTGCGTCGCACGGCACTGCATGGTGCCCATGTCGAACTCGGCGCCAAGATGGTGCCGTTCGGCGGGTGGGACATGCCGGTCTCGTATCCGATCGGAACCATCGAAGAACACATGACCTGCCGCCGTGCGGCGGTGATGTTCGACGTCTCCCATCTCGGAACTGTGCGTGTCGAGGGCACCGGATCGTTCGAATCCTTGCAGCGGGTTCTGACCAATGACCTTGCGAAGGTCGCGCCCGGTCGTGCGCAGTACACGCACCTCCTCGATCCCGACGATGCGTCGGTGATCGACGACATCATCGTGTGGTGGGTCGACGACGAAGTGTTCGACGTCATGCCGAACGCCTCGAACACCGACCGTGTCGTCAAGTATCTGGGCGGACGCGACACAACTTCGACCCGTTCGGTGATCGCCGTACAAGGTCCCGCCTCACGCGAGAAGGTGGCGCGTGTGTCGCCTGCGGCCGCAGCTGTCGGTCGCTTCCGTGTCGAGCGTGTCGAGGTGTGCGGTTGTCCTTGTGTCGTCGCCGGAACGGGTTACACGGGTGAAGACGGCATCGAGATCGCTGTGCCCAACGATCACGCGCGCAGCGTGTGGGATGCGCTCATGAGCGCCGGTGTGGTTCCCGCAGGGCTCGGAGCACGGGACACGTTGAGGCTCGAGGCCGGTCTCCCGTTGCACGGACACGAACTGGGTGAAGGCATCACGCCATTGCAGGCCAACTTGAACTGGGTGGTCGGCTGGAAGAAGACCGAGTTCCAGGGTCGCGCCGCGCTTGCGGCCGAAAAAGAGCGGGGTGTTGCCCGAGTGTTGCGGGGAATTGCGACCGAAGGTCGTCGACCATCGCGCGAGGGGAGTGCGGTGCGCACGGCGCACGGCAGGGGCGTCGTGACCAGCGGCAACTTCTCGCCCGTCCTCGGGCACGGCATCGCGATGGCTTTCCTTCCACCGGCATGCACCGAGGGTGACGAGGTCGAAATCGACGTTCGCGGTTCGGCGCTGGCCGGCCGTGTCGTGGCGTTGCCCTTCGTCAGGAAGCCGGCTTCTGGGGCTTGATGCCCATCAGATTGCCCATCGCGGCCATCGTCTGAAGCGCGAAGCCGACCTGGGGCATCACCGCGCGCAGCGGCCCCTCGATGTCGTCGAGCAGCGAATTGATGCGGGTCGCCGCAGAGTTGAGGTTCTTCATCGTCTCGGCGGTGTTCTCGAGGGTTTGGAGAAGCAACTCGACAGAACGGCGACCCTGGTCGATTGTCTTGCCGCCTTCGCTGATCACCTTGGTGGCGAGCTCCACCGGGTTGATGCTGAGCAGAAGTGCGATGAGGTCTTCCAATCCCGCGAGCGGGTTCGAAGCTTCGCCTTCCTGGGACATGGCGTCAGACTATGCGCTCCGGGGTCAAGCGGTGCCGTTCGCAGCGGCGTATTCCTCGAGCGGTGTGCACGAGCAGACGAGGTTGCGGTCACCCGCAGCGGCGTCGATGCGTGAGACGGGCGGAAAGTACGACCGACCAACGGTTCTCAAGGTCGGATACAACCCTGTTCGACGCTCGTAGGAGCGGGTCCATTCGGTCGTCGTGTCGGCGACGGTGTGCGGTGCATGGCGCAGGGGCGAGTCCTCGATGGTCGTTCGGCCGGACTCGACATCTGCGATCTCCGCGCGGATCGACAGCATCGCTTCGACGAAACGATCGAGTTCCGATTTCTCTTCGCTCTCCGTTGGCTCGACCATCAGCGTGCCCGCCACGGGGAAGCTGACCGTCGGTGCATGGAAGCCGTGGTCGATCAGGCGCTTGGCGACATCGTCGATCGACACCCCCGTCGACTTGCCGAGAGGACGCAGGTCGAGGATGCATTCGTGGGCGACGCGCCCGTTCGCACCGCGGTACAGCACCGGAAAGGCGTCGCCGAGCTTTACTGCGATGTAGTTCGCATTGAGGATCGCGCGCTGCGTTGCGCGGCGCAGTCCGTCGCCGCCCATCATCGCGATGTACATCCACGGAATCGGCAAGATGCCCGCCGAACCGTGTGGAGCAGCGGAGACGGGTCCGACGGCCTCGTCGAATCGACGGTCGGGGGAGTTGAAGTCGACGACTGCCGGCAGGAATGGCGCGAGGTGTTCGCGTACGGCGACGGGGCCGACGCCCGGGCCTCCACCACCGTGGGGAATGCAGAAGGTCTTGTGCAGGTTGAGGTGGCTCACATCGGCCCCGAATTTTCCGGGCGCGGCCAGACCGACCAGGGCATTCAGGTTCGCGCCGTCGACGTACACCTGGCCGCCACCGTCGTGCACCATGCCGCAGATCTCGACGACGGCTTCTTCGTACACGCCGTGCGTGGACGGATAAGTGATCATGAGGGCCGCGAGTCGGTCGCCCGCGATCTCGATGTTGCGGCGCAGGTCGGCGACGTCGACGTTGCCCTCGTCATCGCACTTGATGACGACCACCTTCATGCCGGCCATCACCGCGCTCGCGGCATTGGTTCCGTGTGCGGAGGAGGGGATCAGGCAGACATCCCGGGCGTGGTCGCCGCGCGAGCGGTGGTACGCGCGGATCGCCAGCAAGCCGGCGAATTCACCCTGGCTTCCGGCGTTCGGTTGCAGACTGACCGCGTCGTATCCCGTGGCTTCGCACAGCCACTCTTCCAACTGCGCGATCATCTCGAGTGATCCGGCGCGAGTCTCCTCCGGGGCGAAGGGATGCAGCGAGGCGAACTCGGGCCACGTGACGGGAATCATCTCGGACGTGGCGTTCAATTTCATGGTGCACGACCCGAGCGGGATCATCGTTCGGTCGAGCGCAAGGTCCTTGTCCGCGAGGCTGCGCAGGTAACGCAACATCTCGTGTTCGGTGCGGTGGGCCTTGAAGGCGTGGTGCTCGAGGAACGCGTCGGTGCGCAGCGAGTCGAGGGGGCTCTCGAGCGCAGAATCCCACAGTTTGTCGATCTGGTCTGCGCAGCCGAAGAAGCCCGCAATCGTGCGGATGTCGTCACGGGTCATCGTCTCGTCGATCGAGATGCCGACTGTGTCGTCGTCTGTGTGGCGCAGGAACCAGCCCTCGTTGCGCGCGATGCGCAGAATCACGTCGGCGTCGCCCTTCGGGTCGACGGTCAACGTGTCGAACCACGAGGCGTTGACCACTTCGTGGCCTGCCGCGACGAGGGCCTCGGCGAGGACGTTCGTGTAGGCGTGCACGCGCGAGGCGATTTCGACGAGGCCTTCACGGCCGTGCCACGCGGCGTACAGCCCGGCCATGTTGGCGAGAAGCACCTGTGCGGTGCAGATGTTCGACGTCGCCTTCTCGCGGCGAATGTGCTGTTCGCGTGTTTGCAACGCGAGGCGCAGCGCCGGACGGCCCTGTGTGTCGACACTGACACCGACGAGGCGTCCGGGTAGTGAACGCACGTGCGCCTCGCCGATGGCGAGGTACGCGGCGTGCGGGCCGCCCATGCCCATCGGAATGCCGAAGCGTTGTGACGTGCCGACGGCCGCGTCGAAACCCAGTTGCCCGGGTGGCGTCACGAGACACAGCGCGAGCAGGTCGGCGGCAGCGATGGCGAGTGCGCCGACGGAATGTGCTGCGGCAACGATCTGGCGCAGCGTGGCGGCGGAGGGAACGTTGCCCGAAAGGCCGGGGATCGACACAAGGACCCCGAACGGCTTCGCGTCGGCGATCCGCGAGGCATCGCCGATCACGATGTCGATGCCGAGGGGTTCGGCGCGCGTCTGCAGAACGGCCAGCGTCTGGGGGAGAACGTCGTCGACGACGAAGAAGGTGTCGGAGTCGGCGCTCGCCGCACGATGGGCCATCGTCATGGCTTCGGCCGCGGCGGTCGCTTCGTCGAGAAGAGAAGCGTTTGCGACGTCGAATCCCGTCAGCTCGGCGATCATTGTTTGGAAATTGAGAAGCGCCTCGAGGCGGCCCTGCGAGATTTCCGGCTGGTAGGGGGTGTAGGCGGTGTACCACGCGGGGTTTTCCAGCACGTTGCGCTGGATGACGGCGGGCGTGATTGTGCCGTAGTAGCCCATGCCGATCGCGCTGCGACCGACCTCGTTCTTTGCCGCGAGCTCGCGCAGGGTGCGCAGTGCGGCCTGTTCGGAGAGACCCGAGCCGATCGACAGGCCCTCGGTGAGAGCGATCACGGCGGGAACCGTCTGGCGCGCAAGATCATCGAGGTCCACCGCGCCGACGGTGGCGAGCATCGACGCGAGGTCACTTGGGTCGGCGCCCATGTGGCGGGTCTCGAACTTCTCTTCACCGAAATGTGACGGGGACAGACGCACGTTTTCTCCTGACGGATGGTCGATGTGCGCCCCCGCTGTCGGTGGGACCTGAGAGCTTCACGGCCGAGGCCGCTTTCCCCTTCGGTGGGAGAGTTGCCTCTCCGCTTTCCAGCGTGTGAGTCCCGACGGTCCGTTGTGCCTGAGAGGTTCCGGGGCGGTTGCTCCTTCGGCGGCCGGCGAACCGGCTCTCTCCCGTGCGGGAATTTCAGTTGTGCCCGAGAACTTACATCACTTCCGGGCTGTTCTCTCTTCCTCGTAGGCGGCAATCGCGGTGAGTTGAGCCCCGAGGGTGGAGTCGACCCAGCGCGAGCCAGCGGCGACGATGCGGTCGTAACTGGCCCGGGGAGCGGCGAGCTGGTCCTGGAAGTGGGGCATCACGTACTCGGCGAAGAGTTCGTAACTGCGCTTCGTGGCCTGCCAATCGGCGAGGTCGGCGCCGAGGAACAGATAGGCGCCGAATCCACCGGTCTTTTCACGGAGACGCTCGAGTTGAGCAATCGCCATGTCGGGTGTGCCGATGACCATTCGCCCCGACTCGTTGGCGAAGTCGACGAAGGAGTCGTAGTCGGCGGGGGGCGCATCGTTCGGGTCGCCGACGGGAATGATGTGCGACAGGTAGTCGAAGATCCACTGCAGTCCGTATCTGCAGTTCTCGCGGGCCTGCTTCTCCGATTCGGCGATGTGCATCGGGCCCATCAGCCGCCACTGTGCGCGATCGGCCACGTGGCCGTGCAGTGCGGCCTCTTCCTGCCAGACATTGAAGTTGTAGTCGAGTACCTGGAAAGCGGCGGGCTCGGTTGCCGCGATCGACAAGAGGCCCGTGCCGTAGCGACCGGCCAGCTTCGACCCCGACGGCGAAATCGACGAGGCCACCGCGATGGGGAACTTCGAGTAGGGCTTCATTTGCAGAACGGCCTCTTCGCAGACGAACCAATCGGTGTGTTTGGTGACCGTCTCGCCGCGGAAGAGTCGCATGATGACGTCGAACGATTCCTCCATGCGGGGTCTCTGCATCTGCGGAGGGATGCCGAGCATCGCTGCATCGCTCGTCAATTGACCGGGGCCGGCGCCGAACATCATCCGGCCGCGCGTCAGGTGGTCGAGCATCACGATTCGGTCGGCGAGGATGAGGGGATGGTGGTAGGGAAGTGAGTTGACTCCCGTCCCCAACTTGATGTGCGAAGTGCGCTGCGCAGCCGCGGCAATGAACACCTCGGGCGACGCGATGAGCTCGGACCCGGCACTGTGGTGTTCGCCGATCCACGCCTCGTCGTAGCCGAGCTTGTCGAGCCATTCGACGAGTTCAAGGTCGCGGTGCAGCAGAAGCGTCGGGTTGATGCCCGTCTTGTGCATGGGCGGAAGAAAGATGCCGAAGCGCATGCGCAATTCTTACTCGACCGTTCCGTACGCACCGGAACTGCCGTCGGTGGCGTTCGATGCCCGTAGGTCGGCGACGCTTGCCCGCAAAGCCGCAACGAAGTCGTCGACGACCTTGGCGTGGTGCGCGCTCACCGTCATGTGGAGCGTCGGGGGAGGCGACTGCCGGTCGACCCACCAGCCGCGCACGGCGAGTGCGTCGGCGACGGCGTGCGCGGGTACGGCGGGGTCGGCAGAACCGAAACAGATCAGGGTCGAGTCGGGTTTCGTCATGACGAAAAGGGGATCAATCGCAGTGATCGCGTCGGCGAGGAGGAGAGTGGTGGCGCGGGTACGAGCGGCGAGCTTCGCGTAACCCTCGCGGCCGAAGTGGTTGATCATCGCCCATGACGAAGCGATCGGCCCGCCGCTTTTTGTCCCGAGCACGCCGGAGCTGCCATACATGCCACCGAGCCAGTTGTCGGTGACGAAGACCTGCTTGTCGCGCAGTTCGCGCGAGCGGTAGACGATCACGCCCGAGCCCTTGGCCGCATAGCCGTACTTGTGCAGGTCGACGGAGATCGACGTG
>JBBANY010000032.1:0-26090 GCA_040401695.1 Ilumatobacteraceae bacterium | reverse complement strand
TCGTTCCGATGTTCACGTGAGGCTTCGTACGCTCAAACTTTGCCTTCGACATTTCTTGCTACTCCGTTTGTTCTGTGGGTGGTTTGGTGGATTTCTTGAAACTGGTTTGGTAGCGGCGATCGGGATCGAACCGATGACCTTCCGATTATGAGCCGGATGCTCTGACCAACTGAGCTACGCCGCCATCGCCGTGCCGGGTTGATCGGAACCTGGCGGAGCCCTCTGTGGGAATCGAACCCACGACCTTTTCCTTACCATGGAAACGCTCTGCCGACTGAGCTAAGAGGGCGTGACCCGGGCGGACCCGAGACGGATGGTGATGCTATCGGCGGATTTTTCGGGTACTCCGCCCACCGCCAGGGCTAGTTTCGGGGGCTATGTCCGCCACGTCCGATTCCCTGGGGGCCGTTGCACTGCGCCCGGCCACTCTGGCTGACGCGGCCGCGATCGCCGCGATCTACAACCACGAGGTCGAAAACACCACCGCGACCTTCGACCTCGTGCCCCGCACCCTCGCCGAGCAGGAAAAGTGGCTTGCCGACCGGACCGGCGCCTTCAGCGCAATCGTTGCGGTGAACGCCGAAGGTGAAGTCCTTGGTTTCGGCGCCCTCTCCCCCTACAAGGAACGGGCCGCGTACCGGACCTCCGTCGAGGACTCGGTCTACGTTGACCGGTCGCTGTCGCGGCGCGGCATCGGCCGCCTCCTTCTGACCGCCCTCCTGGAAGTCGCCCGTGAGTCGGGTTTCCACGCGGTCTTCGCCCGCATCGAGGCAAGCGGCGCCGCATCCCGGGCGCTGCACGAAGCCTGCGGCTTCCGCCTCGTCGGTGTCGAGGTCGAAGTCGGCCGCAAGTTCAACCGCTGGCTCGACGTCGCGCTGATGCAGTGCCTCTTGCATGAAACGAAAAACGACTCCGTCCGTTGACCGGGCGGAGTCGTTTTCGGGTTGGGCTGTTTTTAGTGCGGAGCCACCCGCAGTGGGCCGGGAAGGATTTGAACCTCCGTAGGCAATGCCGGCAGATTTACAGTCTGCTCCCTTTGGCCGCTCGGGCACCGACCCTTTGCGGGGGGAAGGCTACAGGCTGAGTAGCGTTTCGCACATGCCCTCATTCGACATCGTCTCCGAAGTCGACCGCCAGGAACTGCGCAACGCGGTCGACCAGGCGCAGCGGGAAATGGCCAACCGCTTCGATTTCAAGAACACCAATTCGTCCATCGAACAGAACGAGCTGGTGATCACCATCCGCACGATCAGCGAGGAAAAGGCCCGCGCCGTGCGCACCCTCCTCGAGGAGAAGTTCGTGAAGCGCGGCATGTCCCTGAAGGGCATCGACTGGGGCAAGTTCGAACAGGCCTCGGGCGACACCGTCCGCCAGGTCGTCACCGTGAAGGTCGGCATCAACTCCGACAAGGCCCGCGAGATCAACAAGTTGATCAAGGAAAAGGGCCCGAAAGGCGTGTCCAGTCAAACCCAGGGCGAACAGATCCGCGTCACCGGCAAGAAGCGCGACGACCTGCAAGGCGTCATTGCGCTGTTGAAGGGATCCGACCTCGAGGTTCCCTTGCAGTTCGAGAACTTCCGCGACTGAACTTCAGCTCACTGCATCGAGCAGCGAGGCCAGCGTGTCGGGCTCGAGCTCGCCCGTGTGACGAGCCACCACTTCGCCGGCAGACGACAACATCGCAAGCGACGGCACCGACCCGACCTTCGTTGCCGAAGTCAGTCTGCCTTCGGTGTCGATCACCGTTGCGAGTTCAACACCGAGTTCGTCGAGAAACGCGTTGACCGATTCACGCTCGTCACCGAGATTCACGGTGACAACTTTGATGCCCGGATTCGCACGCGCAAACTGCTCAACCTGGGGCAGTTCCTTGCGGCATGGCTGACACCACGTGGCCCACACAACGAGCAACGTCGGTCGACCGTCCATTTGTGCGCCAAGAGTTGTCGCTTCGCCGATCGCCGCGTCGAGACCAAGAGAGACATACGACGGGGCGACGATGATCACCGTTTGCTGACTCGGGTGAACAGTGCAAGGACCGGGAAACTCACCCTGCTTGGTGAATCGGAACTCGTACGACTCGTTGGGCCGTGCAGCCAGCGGTCCGACCGTATGCGGAACGGTGTCCTGGTTCTCGACTCGCAACGTGTCACCCAACCCCACGACAAGAGTGGCGGGGAAAAACTGAGGGTCTTCACCACGCGCAATGCGCGCAGCGGTTCCTGCCGGCACCGTGTATGTGTGCACGATGCCGACAGGTACTTCCGCAACTTTCGATGACGAGCCTCCCCCACCGCACGCCGAGAGAATCAACCCCACGGTAACGAAAGAAGAGAGGCGTTTCATCGAACCGTTCGATCTACATCGATGGTGCGTCTTCGCTGACTTCAGCAGTGACGGTGGCCGTGGCGCCCGACTTCATCGTCAACGTGATGTCGATCGACGTGCCGACTTCGAGAGGGGCCGACAGGCCCATCAACATGACGTGGTAGCCGCCAGGGGCGAGTTCGAAGACCTCTCCCGCGACAAGTGGAATCGATGCAACTTCTTGCATTGCCATTTCGCCGGCTTCATTCTCAACGGTTTCGTGAATCTGTGCTTCCATCGCGATGGCAGAATCGACCGAAGCCGCGACGAGTTCATCATCGATCGGGCTCGTGATCTTCATGTAGGCCGCGCCCATCGTGGCCTCCATCGGACTGGTGCGCGCCCATGCACCTTCGACCACGATCTCGCCGGCCGCAGTTGATTCATCGGCCATTGTCGTGTCAGCGGTCATCGTCGTGTCGGCCGTTGATGTGTCGGTGCTTGCATCGTCGTCGCCGCATGCAGCGAGTAGCAGCGTCCCCGCCGCAACGATTGCAATCATGGACTTCTTCTTCATTGTTCCTCCCTGTGGGTTGTTGCTTCTAGAGATCCTCGAGGAGGATCCGAAGATCGTTTTCCATTCCATCGGCACCGATTCCGAACGGCCACTCGACGATGACCGTGCCCGTGGCATCGACGACATACGTCGCGGCGGTGTGGCTGACGTTCACCTTTCCCGTGGCTTCTTTTTCGATCGATGACGATGCAAGAAAGGCCGCCTCGACGCGTTCGAGCAGGTTGGTATCCGTCGTACGCAACGCCACCGGGTCATCGACGAACGACGACAGGTAGGGCACGAGCCGATCGGCGGTGTCGCGCTCCGGGTCGACGGTGACCATTGCAACTTCGACTTTCTCGGCACTTCCCGAAACGCGTCGGAATGCGCTGCGGAGATCGGCAAGCGTCGTCGGGCACAGATCGGGACAGTTCGTGAAACCGAAGTACACCACGAGCAACTTGCCATCAGCCGCCTTGAACTCGAACGGCGATTCGACACCTGCTTCGTCGACACGTGGCATCGATTGATCACCAACTACAAGTGGATCATTGCGCTGCATTCCAATGAGTGGCGCATCAGAGCCCGAGTCACTCGCACAACCCAGAAGAGCCACAGCCGCAACAAGCGAGAGAAACTGTTTTCTCATCACCCCTCCAGTCTCCTTGAGAGACGGAAAAGTTCCGAGAATTGATGGTGTGAATCACGCCACCGTGTTCGTAGTGCCTAATACCTGACTAGTCCTCTTGGGATTGTGCTGCGCGACTCTGCAGTTCAGTCACGACGCTTGCATCGGCAAGCGTCGTCGTATCACCCAGGTTGCGGCCTTCGGCGACGTCGCGCAACAAGCGACGCATGATCTTGCCGCTTCGCGTTTTCGGTAGATCGGGCGTGAAGTAGATCGTCTTTGGTTTTGCGATCGCGCCGATTTCTTTCGCGACGTGGTTGCGCAGATCGGTCTCGTTCACTTGCGCGCCACCGCGCAGGGTGACGTAGGCGATGATCGCCTGGCCCGTCGTTGCATCGTTGGCACCGACAACCGCCGCTTCGGCAACGCTGGGATGCGACACGAGCGCCGACTCGACTTCGGTGGTGGAGATGCGGTGTCCTGACACGTTCATCACGTCGTCGACACGGCCGAGCAGCCACAGGTAACCGTCGTCGTCGAGCTTCGCGCCGTCACCGGCGAAGTACCGGCCCGGGAACCTGCTCCAGTAGGTCTCTTTGTATCGCTCGGGGTCGCCCCAGATTCCGCGCAACATTCCCGGCCACGGGTGCGTCAGGGTGAGATAACCACCGCCCTTGGTGACGGTGTTGCCGGACTCGTCGACAACTTCGGCGCCGACTCCGGGCAACGGAAACGTCGCCGATCCGGGTTTTGTCGTGGTGGCGCCGGGTAACGGGCTGATCATGATGCCGCCCGTTTCGGTTTGCCACCATGTGTCGACGATCGGACAGTTCCCACGGCCGATGTGCTCGCGATACCACATCCATGCTTCGGGATTGATGGGTTCACCGACGCTGCCGATGACACGCAACGACGAGAGGTCGTGCTTGGCGGGTTCCTCGGTTCCCCACTTCATGAAGGTACGGATCGCCGTGGGGGCGGTGTAGAAGATGGTGACGCCGTACTTTGCGATGATGCTCCACAAACGATCGTTGCCCGGGAAGTTCGGAACGCCTTCGTAGATCACCTGCGTCGCGCCATTCGACAGAGGTCCGTACACGATGTACGAGTGACCGGTGATCCAACCCACGTCGGCGGTGCACCAGTACACGTCGGTGTCGGGATGCAGGTCGAAGACGTACTTGTGCGTGTACGTCACGTGCGTGAGGTAACCGCCCGTGGTGTGCATGATGCCCTTGGGCTTGCCCGTCGTGCCGCTGGTGTAGAGAAGGAACAGCAGTTGCTCGGAGTCCATCGGTTCGGCGGGACACTTCGCATCGGCCGTTGCCATGAGGTCGTGGTACCAGTGGTCACGGCCTTCCTTCATGGCGACGGTGTTGTTGCCACGCTTCACCACAACGACGTGTTCGATCGACGGTGTCGACGCGAGCGCCTCGTCGGCCTGCGGCTTCAACGGGAAGACCTCTCCCCTGCGCCAGCCGCCGTCGGCGGTGATCAACACCTTTGCGCTTGCGTCATTGATGCGATCGGCAAGTGCCTGCGAACTGAAACCGCCGAAGACGACGGAATGTGCCGCACCGATGCGTACACACGAGAGCATCGCAACGACTGCTTCGGGGATCATCGGCAGATAGATGTTGACGCGGTCTCCGCGCGTGACACCCAGGCCACGCAGCACGTTCGAGAAACGCTCGACTTCGTCGAGGAGTTGCGCGTACGTGATCGTGCGGGTGTCGCCCGGTTCTCCTTCCCAGTGGATGGCGACCTTGTCGCCACGACCCGCTTCGACGTGACGGTCGAGGCAGTTGTAGGCGACGTTCAACGTGCCGCCGACGAACCATCTGCTGAACGGCAGGTTCCATTCGCACACCGTTTTCCACGGCTGCGACCACGAGACGAGTTCCTCCGCCTGGCGGGCCCAGAACGCTTCGTAGTCGGAGTCGGCCTCGTCGTAGAGATGGGTTCCGACGACGTGCGCCGTCTTCTTGAAGGCTTCGGTTGGAGGGAACTTTCGCTGTTCGAGGAGAAGTGCTTCGATCGTTTCGTCCGCCATGGGGGCAACCCTAGTGGCGCATGAAACGGCGTCTCCCCCGACGACAACCCCACGCCACAACGGGTAATTTCATACCCATGGCCAAGCCCGCACGACGCACGAACCAGAAGCCAGCCGCGAAGAAGGCCGGCGCAAAGCGAGCGGGTGTGCCCAGCAAGACCGCGAAGAACGTCATCCACATCGACGGCCGCGACCGCCGACCGTGGGCACTCGTCAGCAAGGAACGTCTGCTCGAGGCCGCAACCGAAGAGATCGCCGCGGTCGGCTTCGAACGTGCGCGACTCGCCGAAATCGCCGAGCGTGCGGAGATGACACCCGGTTCGGTGTACACGTGGTTCGCCAACAAAGAAGAACTGTTCCGCGCCGCACTGGAAAGCGCGCTGTCGGCGCAGGTCCGTAGCAACGCCGAATTCATGGAGGCCTCGGGTCTCACCGGCTCGGACTGGATGCTGAAGGTCGCGGCAACGGTTCCGCGCAACGCCGGCGACACCGGGCCGACTGCGGCACAGCAACTGTTGATCGAGGCCTATTACGCATCGTGGCGCGACCCTGCGGCGCGGGAAATTCTGCGGCCCCGCGTCCGCGAGCACTATGCGATGTACCGTCGCATCGTCGACGATGCCCAGGCTGACGGCGCCATCTCGAAGACGATCGACGCCCACACGCTCTCGACACTGCTGCTCGCGGTTCCCATCGGTCTCTCACTCGTCACGATGGCGGGTGTCGACCGACCCGACGACGCGAATTGGATCGAAGTCTTCAGCCGGTTCGATAGGTCAATGCGGTAAATCCACCGAGGCCACTCGCATCGAGCAACGCTTCCGCTTCGCTGATTCGCGAGCGCATCTTCATCGCAGCCAGATCGGGTCGTGCCGCTGCAGCCTCCCATGCGCGGCGTCCCTCTTCGACGAGTTCTTCGACACCCCACAGTCGCAGAAACTGTGCCTGGGTTCGGATCGTCTCCGGTTCAGCGACGGATTCCAACTGGTCGAGCATCACCTGGGTGGTGATGTCCTGTGTGCCCGGATTCATCAGATAATGACCACCTCGTTCGTGGTTCGCATAGGTGCGCAGCCATTCGCGCCACGGCGACATCAGGGCCGCCGCGGTGAGCGGCGTGCAGTAGTCGAACAAGAGAATGCGACCCCGCGCAAGACGGGACACGGCATCGGCAAGCCACGCCTGCGCAGCCCGCTGAATCGGCGCACGAGCGCCGTGCGGCGCGCTTGCGGGAAGCACCGATGGCACCGCATCGAAAGGGCGCAGCACTTCGACGAAACGATCACCGCTCGACCCGACCCACGCCTCGCGCCAACCACCGTCGAACACCGCGATGTCGAACGGCAGATTGTCGAGCAGTTCATTGGCGATGATCACCCCCGTGAATCCGCTGTCGGGCAAGGTCGATCGCGACTCGATCCCTTCGGCGTGGCGTTCGCGCTGAACCGCCGACACCTCGACTGCGACGTAACGACCGCGCTGCAGACACGCGGGCCGGGCGGCGAGAATCGACCGCGCAAGCGTGCCCGGACCGGCAGCGGCCTCGACGACGGTGAAGCCGTCCGGTTCTCCCATCTCCTTCCACCATGCGTCAAGCGCACGCGCGAGCACTGCTCCGAACAAGGGTCCGACTTCTGGGGACGTGATGAAGTCGCCGCGGCGACCGGCCGAACCGTCCCCTGCGTAGAAGCCACCCTCTCCGTACAGGGCGAGTTCCATGAATCGACGGAACGGAATCGCCCCGCCAGCCGCGGAAATCTCCGCGTGAATCTGGTCAGCCGCCGATGGCACCGGCGAAGGTGGCGAGATCGCCGAAGTGCAGCGCCACGCCGGGCAGCACACCGAGTGCCAGCGTCGAGAGCGTGGTGATCGAAAGCGCGAGCACCAACGGCGCGGGGGTACGAATCGGCGTGGTGTCGCCGTCGGGCACCGGTCGCATCCAGATCTCGCGCATGACGTTGCCGTAGTAGCCGAATGCGACGACCGAGTTCACCGCGCCGATGACGGCGATCGCGTACGCCCAGCCCGTGCCGGCTTCGAGAACGGCCTGGAACGCGGAGAACTTGCCGATCCAACCGCCGAGCGGCGGGATTCCTGCGAGCGAACCGAGGAAGATCGTCATGACCACACCGAGGCCCGGCGCGTAGCTGAAGAGTCCACCGAAGGAGGAGATCTCACCGCTGCGTGTCTTGCGGCTCACGGCGAGAATCACGGCGAAAGTGCCGAGGTTCGTCGCCGCGTAGACGATGAGGTAAGTCACGACCGACCGCAGCACGGCATCGCCCGCGCCACCTTCGGCGGCGACGGCGAGGGGCATCAGGATGAAACCGCCCTGGCTGATCGACGAGTACGCGAGCATGCGGACGATGTTCGTCTGGCGCAACGCGAGCACGTTGCCGACGGTCATCGTCAAGACGGCGAGCACCCACACGAGTGGCTGCCACACATCCGAGCCGCCGGGCACCGCGACATAGAGCACCGTCACGAGGGCGACGAATCCGGCCGCCTTGGACGCCACCGAAAGGAACGCCGTCACGGGCGTTGGTGCACCCTCGTAGGTGTCGGGTGCCCAGGTGTGGAACGGGACCGCCGACACCTTGAACGCGAAACCGACGACGACGAACACGATCGCGAGGATGCGCACCGCCGTCAACTCACCCGAGATCGATGCACCGATGTCGGTGAGGAGCGTCGAGTTGGTGACGCCGTAGAGAAGGGACATGCCGTAGAGCATCACCGCGGAGGCGAAGACGCCGAGCAGGAAGTACTTCACGCCTGCCTCGTTGCTCTTCGCATCGCGCTTGCGCCACGCCGCGAGCATGTAGGCGGGAATCGAAAGGAACTCGAGCGCCACGAAGACAGAAACGAGATCGCGGCTCGAGGTCATCATCATCATGCCGAGAATGCTCGACAGCATGAGCACCCAGTACTCGCCCTGGTAGTACTCGCCCTCTTCGATGTAGGTCGTCGAGAGCAACACCACGACGTAACCGGCGAGGAGGAACAGACCCTTGAGGATCAGGCTGAAGTCGTCGATGACGTAGCGCCCGTCGAACATGGCACGCACGCCACCGTCGTCGAGGGCGAGGGTGAGAACCGGAATGAATGCGCCGAGCAGCGTGAAGCCCGTCAGGCTGGCAAGCAGCCACTTGCTGCGCTCCGCCAGGAACAAGTCGACGAGCAGCACGACGCACAAGCCGAGCGCCACCACGATCTCGGGCGTGAGACCGTGATAGTCGACGACGGGCGCCGTCCAAGGTGTTGCTGCAAGGAGCGAGGACAACACTGGGTCAGCCCCCGAATCCGGAGACGATCGTGGCTACTGCCGGGTCGATGATCTTGAACATCAGGTTCGGCAGGACACCGAAGAGAACGATGGCGATGAGAAGCGGGGTCCAAGCAATCCACTCGAAGATGTTCACGTCACGGATCTCCTCGTGATCATCGCCGTGGTCGTGACCGTGACCGTGACCATGACCATCTGCATGGCCGGCGAACTCGGGGTTCGGTTCACCGAATGCCGTGCGCTGGTAGAGCCACAGGAGATACGCGGCGGCGAAGACCGTGCCGAGAGCGGCGATCACCATGTAGACGCGGAAGATTTCCTCCGACAATCCGTCGGCCGGGTTGTAGGCCGAAAGGATCGCGGGGAATTCACCCCAGAAGCCGGCGAGGCCCGGAAGACCCAGCGATGCCATGGCACAGAACCCGAGGATCCAGCCCAACTTCGGCACCTGCTTCAGCATGCCGCTCAGACGGGCGATCTCGAGCGTGTGGTAGCGGTCCTTCACGCTTCCGGCGATGAAGAACAACATGCCGGTGATGAGACCGTGCGCGACCATGCCGAACACCGCGGCGTTCATGCCGAACGACGTGAGCGTCGAGATACCCAACATGACGAATCCCATGTGTGCAACCGACGAGAACGCGATGAGTCGCTTCATGTCGGACTGCGCAAGACAACCGAGTGCGCCGTAGATGATTCCGATGACAGCGAGGAGGCCGATCCACGGCGCCCATTCGACGGCGGCATCGGGAAGAATCGGGATGGCGATGCGCATGAAGCCGTACGTGCCGAGCTTCAGCAGGATCGCGGCAAGGATGACCGAACCCTGCGTAGGTGCCTGCGTGTGCGCGTCGGGCAACCACGTGTGGAACGGGAACATCGGCACCTTGACCGCGAAACCGATGAACATGCCGGCAAAAATCCACACCTGGGTGTTCTTCGCGATCGCGCCACCGTTCTCGACGAGGTACGGAATCGCGAAGCTCTCCGCGCCGGTCTTGAAGAAGAGGGCGAGGAACGCGACCAACATGAGGGCCGAACCGAACATCGTGTAGAGGAAGAACTTGAGCGATGCGTACTGGCGGTTCTCGCCACCCCACACGCCGATCATGAAGTACATCGGCAGCAGAACGAGTTCGAAGAACACGAAGAAGAGGATCAGGTCCTGGGCGATGAAGGTTCCCGCCATGCCCGTCTGCAACACCAGCATCAGCATGAGGAACGCCTTCGGGTTCCCCGGTGACGGGATGTGGTTCCAGCTGTAGATCATCACGAGCACCGTGATCACCATCGACAGGAAGTACAGCGGCAGGCTGATGCCGTCGAGACCGATGTAGTACGTGCTTTTGATCACCGAGATCCAGTTCGTCTCGGCGACGAACTGCATCTTCCCGGCCTGGTCGTAGTCGAACTGCGTGAGCGTGTAGACGCCGACGGCGAGTGTCGCGAGTGCGGTCAGCAACGCGACCGCCTTGTTCAACTGTTCCTCTGCCTTCGGGATGAACAGCATCACCAGCACACCGGCTAGCGGTAGGAAGGTGCCGACGCTGAGCACCCAGTTGGCGTCACGGAGTTGGTCCATGCCGAATTGCTCCTCAGGTGTTGATGATGATTAGGACGAGGCCGGCCACCGCCGCAGCGGCAAACAGCAGAGCCCCGTATTGGTTGACTTTTCCTGACTGAACGGGCCGCAACGCGCCGCCCGCACCGCGGGCAACCGATCCGGAACCGTTCACTGCGCCGTCGACCACTCGCTGGTCGACGTTGCGGTAGACCCAACGCGCGATGCCCTTCGTGCCATGACCGGCACCGTTCACCACGCCGTCGAGAACGTTTTGGTTGATCCAGTACGCGCCCTTCGCAATCGGATGGGCGATTCCCCTGACGATGACCTTCTCGTAGAGATGGTCGAGGTAGTACTTGTTGACGAGGAATGCGTGGCCCGCCGCCAGCAGCTTGTTCTTCTTCGTCAGGCCGACGAAGAAGCCGCGCTTGCGCGTGTAGAGCTGGACGCTGACCAGCCAGCTGAGGATGATGCCCGCAAAGACGATGCCCATCGACAGCGCGGCCTTCGACCACTTGAACGGCGCGTGCTTCACGTACGGCGCGTAGCAGACACCGGCTTTCGGGGTCTTCTTTCCGCAGTCCGACGAGTGCGAGTCACCGTGGCCTGCTTCGGAGTGTTCGCCCTCGGACGCATAGGCGGTTGCTTCTTCCCCACCTTCGGCGGGTGCGGCAGTCGCCATCAACGGCGCGGGTGCCGCCTTTGCTTCGGGCGACACACCTTCTTCGGTTGCGGCGACGGTCTCTTCGGTTGCAACCGCCTCGGTTGCGGCGACGGCCGTGTCGGGGGTTGCCGACATCAACGTCGGTTCTTCGGTGGCGACGGCAGTGTCGGGTGTTGCCGGCATCGTGTCAGCGGTGCGGAATCCGCGCACCTCGCCGATCGCCGCATGGTCGACGTCACCGACGACGACGGGCCGCGGCTCGACCCACTTCTTCATGTTCTCCCACTTCTCACCGAAGGGGACCGCGTTCAAGAGACCCGCACCGATCGCCAACGTGGCGAGGATGACGAGCGGCACGGTGATGAATGCATTCGACTCGTGCGGGCCGTGCGACGCGTGCGCGTCATGACCGTGGCCGTGATCATCGTGATGGTCTGCCGCGTGCGCGTCATGGCCGTGATCATCGTGGCCCGCTTCTTCGTGGTGTTCTCCGGCGGCGGCGCCGCGCGGCGAACCGAAGAAGGTGAGATAGGTCGCCCGCGTCATGTACGCAGCGGTCATGAAGGCACCGACCAAGCCGACGATCATGAAGATGTCGTAACCCGCGTAGCCGACGTTGTCGATGATTTCGTCCTTCGAGAAGAAGCCCGACAGGGGGAACACGCCGCACAGTGCGAGGGTGGAGATCACCCAGGTCACGAAGGTGATGGGCATGTACTTGCGCAGGCCGCCCATGTCCTTCTTCATGTCGAAGGAGTGGTGCGACCCGCTGTGGCTGACCGAGCCTGCGGCGAGGAACAGACACGCCTTGAAGAACGCGTGGGTGAAGATGTGGAACACGGCCGGCAGCCATGCGCCCGCACCGAGGCCCATCATCATGTAGCCGAGCTGCGACACCGTCGAGTACGCGAGCACCTTCTTGATGTCGTCCTGCACGAAGGCGAGCAGCGCGGCGATGATGATCGTGATACCGCCGATCAGCGTGATGAAGTTCATCGACGAGCCGTAGATGTTCATGCCCTCGTAGAACACGGGGAAGAGACGCGCGACGAGGAAGACACCCGCGACCACCATCGTCGAGGAGTGGAGCAGCGAACTGACGGGGGTTGGGCCGGCCATGGCGTCGGGCAACCACGTGTGCAGCGGGAACTGGCCCGACTTGCCGATACACGCCACGAAGAGCGCGAAGGCGCCGGCCGTGATGGCCACGCTGCTCGGGCTGCCGCTGAGGGCCCAGGCCGACAGACCGCGGATGCTGAAGCCCGACACGCCGAGGTGTTCTTGGGTCCAGGAGTTCGCGCTGAAGAAGAGGATGCTGGTGCCGACGAGCAGGCCGATGTCGCCGGTGCGTGTGGTGAAGAACGCCTTGAGAGCGGCGCGGCTGTTTGCCTTGTCTTCCCACCAGTGACCGATGAGCATGAACGAGCAAAGGCCCATGATTTCCCAGCCGAGGATCAGCTGGATCATGTTGTCGGCGATGACCATGTTCATCATGCCGGCCGAGAACAGCGTCAACGATGCGAAGAAGTGCGTGTAACGACGGTCGCCGCGCAGGTACTCGAGTGAGTAGATCTGCACGAGCGTCGAGATGAACGCGACGACGACCAACACGGTCAGGGACAGACCGTCCATGTGCTGGCCGATCGACAGGTCGAATCCACCGCTCTGCCACCAGTTCCAACTGCGGATGACGGGCTCGATGTACTGACCCTCGGACGCCGAGTTGACGCGGTCGATCCACTGGAACGCGGCGCCTCCGGCGAGGACGAGTGAGGCGACCATCGACAGCACGCCGAGTTCACTGCCCTTCATCGGCAGCTTCTTGCCGAAGAAGATGATGAGTGCGAACGCGACTGCGGGGATGATCGGAATGATCCACGCGTTCTCGAGGAACCAGCCCGACTTCAGGGCGACGGCGGCGGTTTCGGCAGCGGCTTCAGAGGCAGCGAACATGATCAGCCCTTCATCTCCGACAGCTCTTCGAGGCCGATCGACTTGCGGTTGCGGTACACGAGCAGAACGAGTGCCAAGCCGACGCCGACCTCAGCCGCAGCGACCGCGATGATGTACAGCGCGAAGACATGGCCGTCGACACTGCCGTTGCGCAGCGCGAAGGCGATGAGGTTCAGGTTGACCGAGTTGAGGATGAGCTCGATGGACATGAGCACCATGACCGCGTTGCGGCGGGCGATGACGCCGTAAACGCCGATGCAGAAAAGCACGGCGGCGAGAATGAGGAACTGGTTGACGAGCACGGGTCAGTCCTTCCTCGCGAGAACGATCGCACCGATCACGGCGACGAGGAGCACGAACGACAGTGCCCAGAACGGCAACAGGTACGGACCGAAGATCTGGTCGGAGATTTGCTGGGTCGAAACGACGGCCGCGTCCTTGGGCAGTTCCTCGTCACCGAAACCCGAGACGAGGGCGAGTGTGAGCACACCGAGAAGCAGCCCCGACGAGGGCACGCCCAGCCACCAGGACTTGTTGTTGAGGTCATTTTCGACGCCGATGCGGGCCCGGGTGAGCATCGTTCCGAAGAGGAAGAGAACCATGACCGCGCCGATGTACACGAGCACCTGGGTGATCGCAACGAACTCGGCGGCGAGAATCACGTATTGGGCCGCCGCGCCGGCAAGCACGAGCACCAGCCAGAGAGCCGCATGCACCACGTTGCTCACGGTGACGACGCGCAGCGCACCCCACACCATGATCGCGGCGACGATGCCGAAGGCGATGTTCTGGGCAACCATTACTTCTTGCCCTTCTTTTCCGCGCCGGCCTCGAGATCGGGTGCCTCGGGAACGGTTTCCATCCACTCGCCCAACTTCGCCTTGTCGTGGAGAAGGTCGGCGATGCGCGGCTCGGAGTACTCGTACTCGGGGCTCCAGAACAGCGCGTCGAACGGACACACCTCGACACAGATGCCGCAGTACATGCACAACGCGTAGTCGATGTCGAAGCGGTCGAGCTTGTTCACCTGACGCGGCTTGCCGCCCGCACGGCGCGGCAGGGCGAGTTCCTTGTGGCCCTCGATGTAGATGCACCAGTCCGGACACGAACGCGCGCACAGCATGCACGACGTGCAGTTGCCCTCGTGCAACGCGATGACGCCGCGCGCACGGATGGGCGGTGTTTCCTTTTCGTGCGGGTACTGGACGGTGTTCGCACCCTTCGTGACGGTTTCCACCATCGTGCCGAGCGTGACACCGAGACCCTTCAGCAGGCCGGGGACCTTCGCCATTAGAACGCCACCTTCAGAACCGAGGTCGCCATGATGTTGACGAGTGACAGCGGGATGAGAACCTTCCACGCGAAGCGCTGCAGTTGGTCCTCACGGAAACGTGGGTAGCTGAAACGCACCCACATGATGACGAAGACGAGGAGCATCATCTTCGTGAACATGATCAGCGGACCAACGACGTTCATCCAGTTGTCGATGCTGTCGATGGTGGTCCAGCCGAACCACGAGAACGGAACGCCCCATCCGCCGAGGAAGAGGATCGAGGCGATGAGGGCAAAGACACCGGCCGTCGCGAACTCACCGATGAAGAAGATGAGGAAGCGGAAGCCCGAATACTCGGTCATGTATCCGGACACGAGTTCGGATTCGGCGATCGGCATGTCGAAGGGTGTCTGGGTGAGTTCGGCCTGCACGGCAATCATGAAAATGATGAAGCCGATGAACTGCGTGAGGATGTAGGGGTTGCCGAGGCCGTCCCAACCGAAGATCGATCCGGCATTCTGCGCGACGACGATTTGCTGGAGGTTCATCGTGCCGGCCTGGATGACGACGCCGATGACGGCGAGCACCATCGGCAGTTCGTATGCGATCAACTGACCCGCCGCGCGCAAGCCACCGAGAAGCGAGTACTTGTTGGCACTCGCCCAACCCGCGATGAGAATGCCCAGCACCGACACCGACGAGACAGCCAGCGCGTAGAAGACGCCCGCCTCGAAGTTGGTGAACCACGCATCGGGGCCGAACGGCACGACGGCGACGAGAAGGAACGTGCTCGACAGCACGATGAGCGGCGCGATCTTGAAGATGAACTTGTCGGCGCGCTCGGGGTAGAGGTCTTCCTTCTGCAGCCACTTCCCCACTTCGGCGAACAGCTGCAACGACCCGAACGGACCGGCTTCCATCGGCCCGAGGCGGCTCTGCATGAACGACATCATCTTGAAGAGAAAGACGTAGACGATGGTTCCCGCAGGCAGAAGAACGGCGACGATGCCGCCGAGCACGCGCAACAGCGACTGTGCCCAGTACGGAATGCTGGCGATCAGACCCAACATCAGCGATCGATGTCCCCGAGAATGAAGTAGAGCGACGCGAGGATCGTGATGATGTCGGGCACGTACACGCCCTTCAGCAGCCACGGCACGATGGAGATGTTGTTGAAGCTCGCCGAGCGAATCTTCACGCGGAACGGACCGAGTTCGCCCTTCGAGACGACGTAGTAGCCCATCTCACCGAGCGGGTTCTCCGTCGACACCCAGGCCTCGCCCTCGGGCACCTTGATGATGCGCGGAACCTTGGCCATGACCGGGCCCGACGGCAGCGAGTCGAGCAACTTCTCGACGATGAACGTGGACTCGCGGACTTCCTGCAGACGAATCCAGCAACGCGCGTACGAGTCGCCGTCGGGGTGCGTCCACACCTTCCAGTCGACCTTGTCCCAGGCCATCGGCAGTTTCTGGTCGCGACGCAGGTCCCAGTCGACGCCGCTGCCACGCAGGTTCGCGCCGGAGAGTCCGTATTGCAGAGCGACGTCGCGCGGGATGACGCCGATGCCACGCGTACGAGCCTCGAAGATTTCATTGCCGAAGAGAAGGCCTTCGATTTCGTCGCAGAACTTGCGCATCTTGCGCATGACCGCGCGCGTCTCGTCGATGAAGCCGGCGGGCAGGTCGTCCTTCAGGCCACCGATGCGGTCGAAGTTCGGGTGGAAGCGACCGCCGGTTGCACCTTCGATAAGGTTGAGCACGTACTCGCGGTCACGAAACGCGAAGAAGACGGGCGTGATCGCACCCAGCTGCACGCCGAGGTCGCCGAGGAACAGCGACACGTTCGCGATGCGGGAAAGTTCGAAGAGGATGGTGCGGATCCACTGCGCACGCGGCGGCGCCTCGATGCCCATCAGCTGTTCGGCTGCGAGGATGAACGGCACCTCGTTTGCGAAACTTCCCAACCAGTCGATGCGGTTCACGAGCGCTGTCACCTGCGGGAAAGTGCGCACCTCGGTGAGCTTCTCGTAGCCACGGTGCATGTATCCGCACGACGGTTCTGCCCACACGACCTGCTCGCCGTCGAGACGGGCGATGATGCGCAGAGTGCCGTGCGTCGCGGGGTGTTGCGGGCCGATGTTGAGGGTCATGCCCTCGGTCTCGAGCTCGACGTTCACGCGTGCATCGGCTGCCTGCGACGCGATGTACGCGAGCTGCTGGCGGTCACCCAACATGGTCATTCGGCGCCTCCTTCTTCGTCGCCGCCACCGGGCAGCGGTTCGACATCGACGATTCCCGGCCACGGCTTCACGATGCGTGCGAGCAACGGGAAGTCCTTGCGCAGGGGGTAACCCTCGAAGTCGGTGGGCAGATACATGTTCCGCAGGTCGGGGTGGCCGGCAAAAGTGATTCCGAACATCTCGTGCGTTTCACGCTCGTGCCAGTTCGCACCGGCGAACACGCCCACCCACGAATCGATCGTCAACGAGTCGTCGGGCACGTCGGCCTTCAACGTGACCCCGTGGTGGGTGCGGTGGTTCACGAGACGCGCGAACACCTGCATGCGCGTCGCACCGCCGGTGTAGCCCTGTCGGATGGTGGAGTCGATCGGCTCGCGCTCGGCCGTCGGGTCTTCCTCACCGCGGCCGTAGGGCGACGGCATCCAGTCGATCGCCGAGAGGAAGCAAAAGTAGTCGTAACCGAGCTTTTCGCGCAGCGCGCTCGCCGCGTCGCGCCACGCGGACGTTTTCACACGAACCCACGTGTCGACGTTGCCGTCGGGGCCCTTTTCGAACGACTCTTCGACGGCGTCACCCAGGACGGCAGTGATCTCAGCGAGCGACGACAACGGGTTCTCCCTTGCGCTCGGCTTCGGCTGAGGCGGCCAGCGAAACGGTTCCTTCGCCGCGCCAACGTGCACCCATGTCTTCGTTCTTGATGCGTTGCTGCAAAAGGACGATGCCCTCGAGCAGTGCCTCCGGACGCGGAGGACAGCCGGGCACGTACACGTCGACGGGAATGATCTGGTCGACGCCCTTCGTCACCGAGTAGCTGTCCCAGTACGGCCCGCCGCAGTTGGCGCAACTGCCCATCGAGATGACGTACTTCGGCTCGGGCATCTGTTCATAGAGACGCTTGACGGCCGGGGCCATCTTGTCGGTGACCGTTCCCGAGATGACGACGAGGTCGGCTTGACGAGGGCTTGCGGGCAGCGGAATGACGCCGAGGCGCATCACGTCGTAACGCGGCGAACCGAACGCCGCACCCATTTCGATGGCGCAGCATGCAAGGCCCCACTGGTACACCCAGAGCGAATACGAACGCCCGAGATTGAACAGTGAATTCAGTGACTTGGGCAGTCGCCCACGATCTACGAGTCCCATGAGTGTCCGTTCCTCTCGAATCTTGTGTGTCCCGCGCGGATCAGACCCAGCGCAGGACCCCCTTGCGCCAGGCATAGACGAGGCCGAGCAGCAGCACCGCAACGAACACGCCCATTTCGATCAGACCAAACGAGCCGTAGCGCTCGAGTTGCGTCGCCCACGGAAAGAGGAACACCGCTTCGACGTCGAACACGACGAAGAGGAGCGCAAACACGTAGTAGCGAATCTGGCTTTGCGACCATCCCTCGCCGACCGGGTCGACGCCGCTTTCGTAGGCGAGGACCTTTTCGGGGGTGGGCTTGACGGGCCGCAGCAAGGACGCGAGCCAGAGCAGCAGGCCTCCGAGGAGGAAGGCCGCGAGCCCGAACCACACGACCGTGAGGTATGACCGCAGGAAGGGGGACATCGCCTCCGAAACTACTACCCACCCCCCGCCGAGACAGAAATAGAGGCGAAGTTGTCGGGCTCGACGATGCGCGTGGTGGCGATGTCAGCGCAGCGGCATTACGTGTTCGGTGAACCAATCGACGACACGATGCGCGGCGTGTGCGGACACGTGCGCATGTGAACGAGTCGCGGCGGCGAGTGCCTCCGGGTCGACGCCGATGCGGGCCAGTTCCGCAGCACCGTGGCCGGTCGACCACCGTTCGATGATTGCCGGGGTGATTTCTGGGTGGAACTGCAGGCCGAGGCTGCGGTCAAGGAGGAAGGCCTGGGTCCCCTGCGCCCCCGTCGCCAGCACCGTCGCCTCAATGGGCGGTACGAAACGGTCGTAGTGCCACTGGAACCACGGATTGTGGTGAAACGGGGGATTTTGGGCCAAACAAGGGGTCATTTCAGGGTTCGGGTCGACCGAGAACCACCCAATCTCGGGTTCATCGGCCCGCTCGACCCGGCCCCCCAGGGCGTGGGCCAGCATCTGGCCGCCGAAGCAGACGCCGAAAATCGGCACCCGGCGGCCGTGGGCGGCCCGCAAGAGCTCCGCTTCGGCGGCAACGAAGGGTGCCACATCATCCCAATAGACCGACCAGTCCGACCCGAGGGGAACGACGAGGCCGACGTCGTCGGGCAACGGCTCCCATTCGGGGGCCCGCTCACGGTTCCAAGTCTCGAACGACCACCCCAATTGGGCAAAGCGCTGCGCAACCTCGCCCCCGTCGGCGTCGCCGTGGTTGGCAATGATGATTGCGCGCACGGGGGTACGGTAATTCCGGATGGGGACGTCACCAATATCTCGTGACCAGATCCTCGCTGCACGCGCGGCCGGAGCCGCCTACGTGAAGCGCACCCCCATCACCGAGTCCGCGGCGCTGACGACCCGATGCGGTGGCAACATCGTCCTGAAGGCCGAGAACCTCCAGCGAACGGGTTCTTTCAAGATCCGTGGTGCGATGAACAAGGTCGCCTCGCTCGGCGCGGCCGCCTCGAGCGGTGTCGTTGCGGGAAGCGCGGGCAACCACGCCCAGGCGATCGCTTTCGCCGCGCAGGTGAACGGCATCGCATGCGAAATCTTCGTGCCCGCCGGCGCCTCGATCTCGAAGATCGCCGCGTGCCGCGCCTACGGGGCGACGATCTCCGAGGGTGGCGATTCGCTCGACAATGCGGTCGCGCTCGCCAAAGAGCGTGCGGCCGCCACCGGCATGAATTTCTGCCACCCGTACGACGACCCCGCGGTGGTCGCGGGCCAGGCCACACTCGGCCTCGAACTCATCGAGGACATCCCCGACCTGCGCACGGTCGTCATTCCGCTCGGTGGGGGCGGTCTCACCGGCGGCGCAGCGATCGCACTGAAACAACACGACCCGCGCATCCGAGTCATCGGCGTGCAAGTGGCGGCATGCGCGCCGTACGCACACCTGCCCGCGCCCGAAGGTCCGGTCGTCACACTCGCGGATGGCATTGCCGTGAAGAAACCCGGTGCGGTGACGCGACCGATCATCGAGGAATTCGTCGACGATGTCGTCGTCGTCGAAGAGGACGACGTCGCCGATGCGATGATCCTCCTCATGGAGCGCGGGAAGTTGCTCGTCGAGGGTGGCGGTGCAGTGGGAGCATCGGCGTTGATGCGTGGTCTCGTGCGTCCGGCAACCGACGGCGTCACGTGTGTCGTGCTGTCGGGTGGCAACGTCGACCTCGGGCTGCTGCCCGGTCTCGTCCGCCGCCACGAAACGCAGGCGGGACGGCGTCTGCTCCTCTTCGCACGCATCCCCGACCGGCCGGGCGGACTTGCGAACCTGCTCACGCTTCTCGCGGGCCAGGGCGCAAACCTCATCGAGGTCGAACACGTGCGCGAAGGCGTCGATCTGCACGTGCGGGAAACCGGCGTGCAGATCGTTCTCGAAACGCGCGGCACGGAACACGCCGACACCGTGGTCGACGCTGCGCGCAGCGCGGGCTACGAGGTCGAAGAACTCGAACGCTGAATCAGCGGCCGGCGAGCGTGATCACTTGGCGCGTCGCGTCGAGCAACCAGCCCGGAACGATGCCAACGACCAGAGTGAACGCGACGGCAGCCGTGACGGCAAGACCCGAGAGGAACGGAACCGGCGGAGCCGCATCTTCACCTTCGGCATCTTCCATCCACGCGCTGACCATGATGCGCAGGTAGAGGAACGCACCGATCACCGAAGCAAGCATCGCGATGATCGCGATGGCGTAACTCTGCGTTTCGACCGCGGCGCGGATGACGCCGAACTTGGCGACAAATCCGGAGGTCAACGGCATCCCGGCCTGCGCGAGCAGGAAGACGGTGAGCGCAAGTGCAAGCGCCGGGCGACGGCGACCGAGACCGCGGAAGTCGGTGAGGTTCGATGCACCGTCACCCTTGCCGGCAACGAGGCCGACGATCGTGAACGTTCCGATGACGAGAACGGTGTAGAGAAGCAGGTACGTCATCGCCGATGCGATCCCGTCTCCGGCGCTCGACGAACCGGTGTGCGACGCCGCCTCGACGCCGAGAAGAATGAACCCGGCGTGGCTGATCGACGAGTACGCGAGCATGCGCTTCACGTTGGTCTGCGTGACTGCCAGCACCGAACCGACGACGAGGCTGAGAACCGCGAGCACCCACACGACCGGGCGCCAGTCGTCGACACGGCTTTCGAGCGCGGTCACGCTGACGCGCAACAACGCGGCGAACGCAGCCGTCTTGCCGGCCGATGCCATGAAAGACGTGACGGGCGTCGGCGCACCCTGGTACACGTCGGGCGTCCACACCTGGAACGGCACCGCGGCGACCTTGAAGGCGAGTCCGACGAGAAGAAGACCGATACCCACAAGCAACAAGACGTCGTTGCGCGGGAACGCCTGCTCGGTCGACAGCGTTTCCATGACCCGACCGAGGTTGGTGTGTTTCGTCGCGCCGTAGATGAGGGCGATGCCGTAGAGGAAAAACGCCGAGGAGAATCCGCCGAGGATGAAGTACTTGAGCCCGGCTTCCTGACTTTCCTCGCGCCGGCGGTTGCTCGCAGCGAGAACGTAGAGAGCGAGACTGAGCGTCTCGAGACCGAGGAACAACACGATGAGGTCCTGCGCGGCCACCATGACGATGCCGCCGATCGCGGCGGCGAGGTAGAGCACGAACAGTTCCGGTCCGTCCTCGCCTTCGCGCACGAGATAGTCGCTCGTGGTCAGACTCGCGAGCAGCACTGCGATGCAGATGGTGATGGTGCCGAGAACAGCGAAGTGGTCGAAGGCAAGCGCGTCGGCGATGATCGTCTCGGGCCGACCGTCGGTCAGGTTGTCCCACAGGAAGAAACACAGCACGATCGAAGTTGCCGCGGTTGCGGCGCTGACGATGCCGTAGAGACCCCGCGGCCACTGCGGCAAGAGTGAACCACCGAGCATAAGTACGCAGGCTCCGGCGAGCAGCGCGAGCAACGGGCTGAGCGTGAACCACGGGATCGACGGCCCGGCGAGGGTTTCAGCAGCAAACATCGTCAGCCTCCGTGCCCTTCCGAATCGGACTTCTCCGTGTCGTGCTTCTCGCTGTCGGACTTCTCGGTGTCGGAATGGTCACCCGAATGATCGACAGGGGCGATTTCCTTCTTCTCGAACTCGAGGGTGCGACCGGTGTTCGTCTCGACGTGCGCAACCAGCGCCTTCACGCTGGGCTCGATGCGGTCGAGCATCGGCTTCGGAAAGACGCCCGTGAAGATGATCGGCGCGATGAACGCGAGCAACAGCATCCCTTCACGCGGACGCAGTTCGGCGAACGACTTGTTGTCCTCGTCGGGTTCTCCGTGGAAGACACGTTGGTAGGCCCACAAGAGATACAGAGCAGCGAGGATGACGCCCGTCGCGCCGACGACGACCCACCAGCGTGCGTTGCCGAACGAACCGATGAGAATGAGGAACTCGCCGACGAATCCGTTGAGGCCCGGCACACCGATCGACGACAGCATCACGACCATGAACGCGGCAGCGAAGATCGGCGCGACCGACTGCAGACCCTTCAGCTGCGAAATCTCGCGCGTGTGGCGACGT
This sequence comes from Ilumatobacteraceae bacterium, assembly GCA_040401695.1. GTDB lineage: Bacteria > Actinomycetota > Acidimicrobiia > Acidimicrobiales > Ilumatobacteraceae > F1-20-MAGs119. The sequence continues at coordinate 3,936 of JBBANY010000032.1, read as the reverse complement.
TCGTAGATCATTCCGACGAGAAGGAAGAGAGCTCCGGTCGAGATGCCGTGGTTCACCATCTGCATGACACCACCGGTGATGGCCTGCGACGTGAACGCAAAGGTGCCGAGGACGATGAAACCGAGGTGCGCCACCGACGAGTACGCGACGAGACGCTTCAGGTCCTTTTGCATGGTGGCTGCAATCGCACCCCAGAGAATGCCAATCACGGCGAGCGTGAGGAACAGTGGTCGCGCCCACACCGACGCTTCGGGGAAGAGATAGAGGCCAAAGCGCAGGAAGCCGTAGGTGCCGAGCTTCAACAGCACGCCGGCGAGAATGACCGAACCACCGGTGGGCGCCTGCGTGTGGGCGTCGGGCAGCCACGTGTGCAGCGGAAAGAGCGGAACCTTCACGGCGAAGGCGATTGCGAAGGCCATGAACAGCCAGCGTCCGGTCGACGCGGCGAACTCGGCACCCTCGGCGAGTTGCACGAGGTCGAAGGTGACGTAGCCGAGACTGTTCTTTGCGAGCACCGCCGTTGCAATGATGCCGACGAGCATGAACGCGGAACCGAACATCGTGTAGAGGAAGAACTTCGTCGCCGCATACACGCGCTGGTCGTATCCCCAACCACCGATGAGGAAGTACATCGGGACGAGAACGATCTCGAAGAAGAGGAAGAAGAGGAAGAGATCGAGGCTGATGAAGCTGCCCATTACACCCGCCTCGAGGACGAGCATCCAACCGAGGTAGCGCTTGTGGTCGTGGTGCGGGTCGATACCCGCAATGACGAGCGGGAAGAGAAGGCCCGTCAGAACGACGAGGAAGAGCGAGATGCCGTCGACACCGACGTGCCAACCGATTCCCCAATCACGGATCCACGGATGCTGCGACACGAACTGGAATCCGGCGTCGGCCGTTTCGAACGACGAGAGCAACCAGATGCTGAGACCCGCGGTGACGGTGCTGGCGACCAGCGCCACGAACTTCGTCGACTCGGGTCGACGATTGCTCGTGAGGATCGTGAGGATGCCGCCGATGGCGGGCACCAACACGAGTGCGGTGAGAATCGGAAACGACAGGGTCGAGCCGTGCGCGGCTTCGGCGGCGAACATCAGGCGATCCCCCTGTAGACGAACCAGACGAGCATGAGGAGCACCGCGATCGCGATGATGGCGGCATAGGCGCGGACGAATCCGCTCTGCAGCCTGCGTGCAACACCGCTCGTCGAACGAACGGCGACACCCGTTCCGCGAACGGCACCATCGATCACGTTCGCATCCGCCCACGCAACGGCATCGAATGCGCGGCGGCCGGGTCCACCCATGAAGTTCGAGACGAGGCGGTCGTAGAACCAGCCGTTCGCGAGGATCTCGGGCTCGATGGCCTTCAGTTTCTTCTTGCCGTACACCCCGACGGCAACGGCGATACCCGCGAGGGCGACGACGATCGCCACGCCCATCAGCAGGTACTTGTTGTCATAGGCCCACGAACCCTTGATGTGTGCCTCACCGTGTTCGACCACAGGCTCGAGCCACTTTTCGAGGAAGTGCAGATCCTTCGTGAACGGCAGTTGCAGGGCACCGCCCACGATCGACAAGCCGGCGAGAACGACCAGCGGCATCAGCATGATGCGCGGGCTTTCGTGGGGCTTGAAATCGCCGTGCGCACCGTGCTCTTCACTGTGGTCGTTCCACCGCGCCTCACCGAAGAACACCATGATCACCTGGCGCGTCATGTAGAACGCCGTGAGCAACGCAGTGACGAGGCCGACAACGTAGAGACCGCGGTTGTTTGCGTACACGTAGAGCAGGATTTCGTCCTTCGACCAGAAGCCCGCGAACGGCGGAACGCCCGCGATCGCCAGCCAACCGATGATGAAGGTCACGGCGGTGACCGGCATGAGCTTGCGCAAAGCACCCATCCGGCGCATGTCCTGTTCGTGGTGCATGCCGTGGATGACCGAGCCCGAACCGAGGAAGAGAAGCGCCTTGAAGAACGCGTGGGTGATCATGTGGAAGATCGCCGCGATGTAGGCCCCCGAACCCACGGCGAGGAACATGTAACCGAGTTGCGAAACGGTGGAGTACGCCAACACCTTCTTCACGTCGTTCTGGGCAACGGCGATGGTTGCCGCGAACAACGCGGTCGCCGCACCGACCACCGCGATGATCATCGGTGCCCACGTGTAGGCCTCGTGGATGACGGGGTTCATGCGCGTCATCAGGAACACGCCTGCGGTCACCATGGTGGCCGCGTGGATGAGCGCCGACACGGGTGTCGGGCCCTCCATTGCGTCGGGCAGCCAGATGTACAGCGGCAACTGGGCGCTCTTGCCGCACGCTCCGATGAAGAGCATGAGTGCGATGCCGGTCGCCGTGACCTGGCTGAGCGAACCGCCGATCGCAGCGTCGTTGATGCCCTTGTACGAGAGCGTGCCGACCGAAGCGAATGCGAGGAACATCGCCGTCATGACGCCCCAGTCACCGACGCGGTTGGTCACGAACGCCTTCTTGCCGGCGGTCGCCGCGCTCTCACGCGTGTGCCAGAAAGAGATGAGGAAGTACGAGCAGGTGCCGACGCCCTCCCAGCCGAGGAACGTGACGAGAAGGTTCTCGCCGAGAACGAGCATCAGCATCGAGAAGGCGAAGAGGTTCAGGTAGATGAAGAACTTCGAGAATTTCGGGTCGCCGTGCATGTAGCCGACGGCGTAGAGATGGATCAAAGTGCCGATGCCGGTGACGAAAAGTGCCATCGTGATCGACAACGGATCGGCAAGGAACGCCATCTTCACTTCCAGCGAACCAACGGGGATCCATGAGAAGAGATCGACGACATGGGAGCGCTCTTCCGCGTTCTTCGACAGCATGTCGAAGAACGTGAGCGCGGTGACGACGAAGGCGCCGCCACACATCGCCGCGGCGAGATAACCGGCCTTCGGTTCGCCGAGACGACGACCGAAGAGGACGAGCAGCAGGAACCCGGCCAGTGGCAGGGCGGGGATCAACCAAACGACATCGAGCATTCGATCAACCCTTCAGTGCCGCGAGGTCATCGGCCGTTGCCTGCTGGCGTCGGCGCATGATGGAAACGATGATGCCGAGGCCGACCACGACTTCCGCGGCGGCGACGACGAGCACGAAGAAGACTGCCGTCTGGCCGTTGATGTCGGTGAGCTCGGTGGCGAGGGCGACGAAGGTCAGGTTCACCGCGTTCAGCATGAGCTCGATGCACATGAACATGATGAGCGGGTTGCGACGCACGAGGACGCCGATCATTCCGATGGCGAACAGTCCCGCCGCGAGAACCAGGTACCACGTGGTGGTGGGGACGACTGCGGCGGCGATCACGACGGCGTCCTTTCGGACTTGCGGCGACGCGCAAGCACCACCGTTCCGACGACCGCGACGATGAGCAACACCGATGTGAGCTCGAACGCAACGACGTAGTCGCCGAAGATCGACCGGGCGATCTGGCGGATGTTGCCATCGGCGTCTTCGAGGGTCGCGGTCTTCACGCCATCTCCCTTGAACCGCAGCGACTCGCGCGCACGCACCACCGCGGTGGTGAGAACGGCGAACATGCCGACGCCGAGCACCAGCGCCAACGGGCGCTGAATGTTGCCGAGGGGCTCGGTACGCAGATCCTCGGCACGGTCGACGCCGAGCAGCATGATCACGAAGAGGAAGAGCACGACGATCGCGCCCGCGTAGACGATGACCTGCACCGCGGCGAGGAAATTCGCCTCGCGGGCGACGAAAAGAACCGCGACACCGAAGAGCGTGAGGATCATGCTGAGCGCGGCGTGCACCGGATTCGACCGCAGAACGACACCGAGCGCGCCGACCAACACCATGATGGCGGCGCAGACGAAAACGAACAGCTCCATCTAGCGGCCGTCCCTCTCGGCCTGCTCGGCCGCGGCGGCGCGCACTCCGTAGCCCAGTTCGCCGC
>JBBANY010000031.1:21786-26164 GCA_040401695.1 Ilumatobacteraceae bacterium | reverse complement strand
CAGAACGTCCGATAAATCAACCAATCACTCATCAGTGCCTTTCAGACCCCTTCACTATCTAATCAGAACCGTAGACGCAAAACGGTCGGGGACCGAAGTCCCCGACCGTTTCAGGATTCGTTACGCCACGTGCGTGACGTGATCGGTTTTACTCGATCAGACCCTCGACGACGATTGCGCCACCCTCGACCTTGTAGGAGTAGACGGCGTTGCCAGCGACTTCACCGGTCTCGTCCCACTTGATCTGCTTGGTCACGCCAGCGGCGTCGTAGCTCTTCAGGAACTCGAGGACCGCGGCGCGGTCGGCTGCACCCGAAGTAATGGCTGCGAGGAACGCGTTTGCAGCATCGTACGCCTCGGCGGCGTAGGTCTGCGGCGTCTCACCGGGGAACTGCTCACCGTAAGCGGCGGCGAAGTCGGCATTCGAGCCACCGTCTGCACAGGTGCAGGTGATGATCGAACCCTCGGCGGCCGGGCCGGCTGCCTCGATGTAGCCGATGTCCTTGACGCCGTCACCGAACACGAGCGTCGACTCGACGCCTGCGTCACGGAGCTGCTTGGCAAGCTTGCCTGCCTCTGCGTAGTAACCGCCGTAGAAGATCGCGGCCGGAGCAGCGTCCTTCATCTTCGACACAGCGGCCGAGAAGTCGGCAGCAGCCGGGTCGATCGAGTCGGAAGCGACAACCTTGTCACCCAGACCTTCGCGGACGATGTCAGCGATGCCCTTGCCGTACTCCGAAGCGTCGTCGATGACGCCGACGGTTTCAGCAGCAAGCTTGTTCTGGATGTAGGCCACGATGCCGGGACCCTGCTTGTCGTCACCGGCGAGCGCGCGGTGGAAGATCTTCCAACCGTTGTCGTTCAGTGCCTCGTTGGTGGCCGACGGAGTGATGATCGAAAGACCAGCCTCGTCGAACAGCGGGTTGACGGCCTTCGACTCACCCGAGAATGCGGGGCCGACGATGCCGAGGATGGCCGCGTCAGCGATGGCCTCGGTGGCGAGAGCGGGTGCCTGGTCAGGCGAACCCTGCGAGTCGAATTCCTTCAGGGTCACCTGGCAGCCAGCGTTGGCAGCGTTGAACTGCGCAACTGCGAGCTCGGCGCCCTTCTTGATGTTCTGGCCAAGGTTGCCAGCGTCACCCGAAAGCGCACCGAAGAACGCAATCGAGGTGCCCTCTGCGCAGGTCGCGCCACCGGCGGCCTCGCCACCCTCAGCGGGGGCGGTGGTGTCACCAGTGGTGGTCTCCTCCGCAGCAGCGGTGGTGTCTTCGGTCGAACCCGAGTCGCTGTCGTCGCCACAGGCGGCGGCGACAAACGCGAGGCTGACCGCAAGTGCGGCAGCGCGCACCAGACGGGTCTTCTTCATGTGTGTCTCCCCTTCATCGAACGTCCCCTCGGGACATCCGTCTTGGTTGATAGTGAGAGAAAGGTTACGGGACGTTACATAGCCCCGCAACTGGTGCTTGCACACTACAGCGATCTGCTGGCGCGGAAATCAGAGGATTTGAACGGACACCGTCAGCGTTTGGGCGGGGAACGGCCCCGATTTCGCGACGGAAATCCGCAGTTTGCAGGACTTCCCCGTCGTCGGCGCAATCACCGTACGACCCACGACCCGGCAACCGCCCGAGAGCGCACGCCACGTGACCTTGCCCTTCGAGTTCGTCGTCGCGACCTTGGCAAGCAACGCGCTCGACCCACGACGCATCGCGTTCGCAACCTGGCGCACACCGCCGACGAGCACCGTCGACGACGTGGCAGCTTCCGACGAGTCGGCAACGGTGGTCGCCTCGACGGTGTACGAGACCTTCGTTGCGTTCTTCAACTTTGACACCGTGCACTTGAGTGCCGTCGTGGTGCACACAACCGCGCCGGTTGCATCCTTCACCAAATAACCAGTGAAGTAACCGGCCGGGGCGGCACCCAACACTCGTGCCTCGGTCCACCGCAGATCAACCTTCATGTTGCCGGGCACAACCGAGGCAAAGACCGGCACGTACTCCCACGGCAACTTCGGTGCGATCGAAGCGGACGCCGCCGACGGAGTTGCACCGGCATCGTTCGTTGCCAGAACCGTGAACGTGTACTTCGTGCCGATGGTCAAACCCGTGACGACACACGTCAGTTCCCCGGCGTTCGGCGAACACGTCTTCGACTCGGGATTCGACGTCACCGTGTACTTCGAAACTGCAAGACCGCCGTTGTCGACCGGCGCGGTCCACGACACTTGTATCTCGCCGTTGCCCGCGACCATCGTCGGCGTTCCCGGCGTCGACGGCGCAACACCGGCCGCGAGCGTCTTCGCCGTCGACGAGGCACCCGACCCCGCGGCGTTCGTCGCCGTGACCGTGATCGAATACGTTGCACCGGCGGTCAGACCCGTCAACCGACACGACAGTGCCGTCGAGGCGCACGTCACCGCTGCCCCACCCGTCACCGAGGCCGTCGCCGTGTAGCCGCTGACCGCAAGACCGCCGTTGGATTCAGGCGCCTCCCACGTCACGTCGATCTCGGTGCGCGAAGCACGCGTCACGGCAACGTTGCGTGGCGCACTGGGAACGCAGTTGGACGCGCATGTGTAGAGCAGGAGATTCGGTGACGCCGTGGCACCGCGCTGGATGATCGACACCGCATTCCTCGTTGCGTTCGCGAGGATCCGCGACGTGACTTCAGCGGGAGTTGCCTGGGGTGTCTCCTGAAGGATCATCGCAGCCGCACCCGTGACGAACGGCGCGGCCATCGACGTGCCGCTCTTGTTGTAGCTGCCGGTGTCGGCGTACTTGCCGGGGAACAGGTCGGGGTCGTCGGTGTCAACGGCGCTGAGGCCGGTCACCGGCCACGCCGATCTGATGTTCGTCCCGGGGGCAAAGATGTCAACACACGGGCCGTAGTTCGAATACGGCGCCTCGTCGTCTTCACGCGTGAAAGTGTTCGCGCTGATCCCGCCCGTGGCGGCAACCGTGAGAATTCCTTCGGTGCGCGTGTTGCGCCTCGAGGAGCACGCCGGACTCGGTGACGTCGCGTCATTCGACGCGTCGACGTACCCCTTCGTCGCGTTGTTGCCATCGTTACCGGCCGCCGACACAACGGCGATTCCATCTGCGACCACGGCACGCACCTGCGCGTCGAGGCTCGGCGAGAGGCGCTCGGTGCCGAGACTGAGGTTCACGACCGCGGGCTTGCCGGCAGCATGGTTGGCAACAACCCATTGCATACCTTCGATGAACGCCGAGACCGTGGTTCCGCTGTTGCAGATCGCCTCGGAACCCCCCGGAAAGATCTTCACCGGCACGATCGTCGCCTTCTTCGCGACGCCGTAGGTCGTTCCTGCGGCGATGCCTGCGACGTGCGTACCGTGACCACAGTCGTCATCGGTCGACGTCAACGTATGGACGGGTCCGGTATCGCTCATCGTGACTGTTGGAACGAAGTAACCGGTCGCGACACGGCCGGTGAATTCGTTGTGTGACCGACGAACCCCCGTGTCGAGCACGTAGATGTCGACCCCCGTTCCGTCGGCTGCATAACGAAACTTCGTGTCCAACGTTGGCGATGTTTGATCGATGCGATCGAGTCCCCAGTTGTCGACCGTGTGCGTACCCGAGATCGTCTGCTCGGTGGCAGGTTTCACGATCAAGTCAGCCTCGACCCACCTCACCCCGGGACGGTTTCGAATGTCTGACAGCGCATCAGCATCGAGATGGGCGACGACGACGTCGACGTCACCCGTCAATTCACGCTGGACATCGTGTCCGGCGTCTTCAAGATGTTCCGCGACCACGTCGACGGCGCGGTCACCGTTGACGACGACGATGTACATGCCACGTGCCTGCGAGGCCGATACCTGGGGTGACGCGACGGCGATAGCGCCGTACATGAACAGCGTTGCGAGAAGCGTCCCGGCTGTCGACCTACGAAAAATGTTCACAAGGCGATGCTAGGCGTGTTACTTGGTCGCCGACGCGCGCACGGTCACGCGCTTGGCACCGATGCCCTTGGACTTCAAGAGCAAAACGCGCTTCTTCGTTTTGAGAAGAATTTTTCCATTCACGAGAACGTCGACGGTTCCGCGGGCATTCGAGATCCGCAGAAGAACACGGTCACTGCTCGTTCGCACGACCGTCGCCCGCGGCTGGAGGGTTTCGAGCGCACCAATGTCACTGGCGCGGAACTGCACCTGTTCGGTCGCGATCGTGGTTGTGGGTGCAACCGTTGTCGGCGCTGCAGTCGACGGAGTCGTTGTCTCAGTCGGAGCAGGCGCGGTTGTCGCCGGGATCGTTGTCTCGGGCGACTGCGCCGCCGGCAACGTCGTCGAGGTAGTTGACGTCGTCGTTGGCGCCTCGCTCGACGGCGTCGTTGCGCCGGCCTGGCCACCCGG
>JBBANY010000031.1:0-21776 GCA_040401695.1 Ilumatobacteraceae bacterium | reverse complement strand
TGTAGAGGAGAAGATTCGGCGAGCCCGCACCGACACCGTTGACGATGTTGCGCGTGGCGGCCGCCGTCAACAGACGTGCAACGTCGGCCGGTGCGAGGGTCGGCGCAGACTCGAGCAACAGTGCCGCTGCGCCTGCGACATGGGGCGATGCCATCGAAGTGCCCGACAGCGTTGCCTCGTCGTTTGCATCATCGATGCCCGCCGAAAGGATGCTGCTACCCGGCGCGAAAATGTCGACACAGGACCCGTAGTTCGAATAGGACGCGCGCGAGTCGTATCGGTCGGTCGCGCCGACCGTCACGGCCAGTGGTTCGCTTGCGGGCGAAGCGGTGCATGCGTCGCGCGCCGAGTTGCCCGCAGCAACGACGACGGTGATGCCATCGGCCACTGCTCGGGCGACAGCTTCGTTGAGTGCCACCGATGTCGAACCACCGAGGCTCATGTTCGCCACGGCCGGCACACCCGCCTGGTGATGACCAACCATCCAGTCGATACCTGCGACGACGCCGGCGAGAGTGCCCGAGCCGTAACAGTCGAGCACTTTGACGGGAACGATCGTCGCATCGGGTGCGACGCCGAAGGATTGACCCGCAGCGGTACCGGCGACGTGTGTTCCGTGGCCATTGCAGTCGGTCGTGTCGTTCGGGTTTGCCGCATTCTCGATCGTGTTGCGACCCTGCGCGACGCGAAGACCGAAGTCATTGTGACTGGCGAGCACGCCGGTGTCGATCACGTACAGCGACACCGCGCGACCGCTCGAACTGCGCGTGATCGTACCGTCGAGCGGAAGTGCGCGTTGGTCGACACGGTCGAGTCCCCACGCACGCGTTTGCACGGGTCGGTTGGCGGCGGTGTTCGGCGTGAATGCAACGGGCGGATTGGACGCCGGGCCCTCGCCCGCGATGTTCCGCGCGACAACCGTAACCGTGTACGTGGTGCCGTTGACGAGCCCGCCGATCAAACAACGCAGACCCACCGTGCTGCAGTTCGCACCGCCTGGCGACGCCGTCGCCGTGTACGAGAGCGCTCCCCTGCCGACGATCGTCGGTGCCAACCAACTCACGTAACCAGAACCATCGAGCGCACTGACCGTGACCGAGCGTGGTTCACTCGGCTTCACCGAGTAGTCGATGGCGGTGAAAGCCCACGACAGTTTCACCTGTCCCCGCGCGCCACCCCATCCGTCGACTGCGATGTTGTAGGTGTTCCCCGCCGTCACTTCGATCGACACCCGACTCCACAGCTGGCCGCTCGCCAGAGCGAAGTCGTCGTTCACTGCCTGCACGGCAAGCCTGTCGATTGCTGGGCCGGTGTAGACGCCGAGCAGCGTGTCGAAGGTGCTGGTGTAGGCAGCGCCGCCGGTTGATCCCGTCGATACCACCAATGCTCCGTCAGATGGCGCCGTCCAGCTGTACCAAAGCGACGCGGCACCACTCGAAGCACCATGGTTGGGTTCGTTCAACTCACGGGTCGCGTAGACATTTGATCCCTCGACGAGACCCGAAGGGCCCGTGAGCGTCGCGGCAGCGGCGAAGTTGTCGTTCGCGGGTCGGGGCACCGTCGTGGTGGTAGCTGGCAGCGTGGTTGTTGTCGGCGCAGTCGTTGTCGGTGCAGTTGTTGTCGGTGCAGTTGTTGTCGGCGCAGTTGTTGTCGGTGTGGTTGTTGTCGGTGCGACGGTCGTGGTCGGCGACGGGGCATCGGCCGAGCCGGTGAAGAGCAACCTGTTCGGCGAACCAATACCAACCGAACCGAGGGCGTTCGTGGTTGCACCGGTCAGAACGCGTGCCGCGACTTGTGCGGGACTGAGGGAAGGCTCGCCGCCGAGAATCAGGGCGGCAGCACCGGCGACGTGTGGCGCCGCCATCGATGTGCCGCTCAGCGTGCGCATGATCGTGTCGCCGGTGTGCGATGCCGAGGCAATACCGACACCCGGCGCGAATACGTCGAGACACGACCCCCAGTTCGAGAACGATGCGCGCAGATCGGAGGAGCCCGATGCCCCAACAGTGAGCGCCGTCGCCTCGCTGGCCGGGGACGCATTGCACGCATCGGCATTCGAGTTGCCGGCCGCGACGACGAACGTGACGCCGTCCGCGACGCCGCGCGCAACCGCCGAGTTCATGATGCGCGACTTCGCTCCGCCCAGGCTGAGGTTGGCGACCGCGGGCTGGCCCACCTCGTGGTCGGCGATCACCCAGTCGATTCCTGCGATGACGACCGACATCCATCCGCTGCCGTTGCAACCAAGGACACGCACCGGCACGACGGTTGCCGCCTTCGCGACGCCTGCCGTGACGCCAGCAATCGTGCCGGCGACGTGGGTTCCGTGGCCGTTGCAGTCGTTCGTGCCGTTGCCATCGAGTACGCCGTCGTAACCGGCGGCGACTCGACCGCCGAACTGCACGTGGCTTGCGCGCACACCGGTGTCGATGACGTAGGCACGCACACCCTGCGCACGATTCGGGTACGTGTACGAGCTGTCGAGTGGCAAAGCACGCTGGTCGATGCGGTCGAGGCCCCATGACACCGGCGAGAGCTGTGTGTCGCTCGTCTGCACCATCACGTCGGGCTCGATCGAGATGACGTTCGGGTCGGCGGACAATGCGTCGTATGCCTCGGCGGTGAGATCGGCGGCGAAACCGGTGATCGCGTTCGAATACGCCCTCACGTTGGTCGCGCCGACCGCTGACGCCGTGCCAAAGGCGCTGGCGCCCGAACGAAGCTGAACGATGTAGCGGCCCGGCGTGGCAGCGACACGAATCGTGGAGTTGGGTTCGACCGCCAGCACGTCGGCATCACTGCGCAGACGGCGAACGTCGTTGGCGTCGAGCGTGGCGACGAACCCTTCGACCGCTTCTGAGAAGACGTCGGAGACCTCGTTACCAAGCAGCCGTTCTTTCCGCGCCTTCGCCACGGCGTCGACGTCGGAGTCGAAGGTAACGACGTAATCACCGGCGACTGCGGCCGCGGAGGTGGTTGAGGCAAGCGGTGTGGCAACGGGAACCAAGGAGCCCAGAAGGCCGGCCGCGACGGCGGCGGACAGGCGTCTCCGAGCGGTTCTCACCCCGCCAAATGTAGAGAAGAAAGGTAAGAAAATCCGCTCAGGGAACGTTCAGTGTGACGTTCTTCTTCTTCGCCGACCCGGGTTTGGCACCCACACGCAGCGTCGCCCTGCATTTGCCTTTGGCAAGGAAAGAAATGCCCGCTCCGGAGGCCCGGCACACCTTTGCCGATCCCTTCGCGACGCTGACGGTCGCCGACGATCCCTTTGGCACGGTATTCCCCGTGATCTCCGCGATCTGCAGCGCTGTCAGGCTGACACCGACCGCGGGCGACGGCTTTGCCGCCACGGGTGGGGTCGTCGCCTGCGTGGCAGACGGCAGAGGAGTCCCGGCGGGGACGGTGACCTTCGGCTGGGAGAACCCGGGGTCCTCAACATTGACTTTCACAACCTCGACCGCAGCCGGCTTGGTGGCGGGCTGAGTCGTTTGCGGAGCCAAAGCCACGGTCGTCGCGGGTGCGGCGGTGGGTGGCGCGGGCGGCGCAACAGCGGTGGTTGTCGTCGTCGTTGTGGGACGGGGCCCGATCTGCATCTGGCGTGCTGTCGTCGATGGCGCGATCGTCGTCGTGTACGGCGCAAGCGTCGTGGTCGTCGTCGAAGTCGTCGTCGAGGTGGTGGTCGTCGTTGCGGCTGCTCCGACGACGAAGCTCACAGTCGAGAATTGTCGCATTGTCGGGTCGAGCGCGTTGACGGCGTTCACGCCGGCCACGCGCACTTCGAGGTTCGTACCGTTCGCAAGATTCTCGATCGTTGCCGTGGTCGCCGTCGAGGTTCCGTCGTTCAGGATCGACCACTCACCGACACCGGTCGTCCGGTATTCGATGACGTAGTCGTCGGTTGCCGCAGCCGGTGCCTTTGCAGATGGTTCCCAACTGATGGTGGCCACCCCTCCCGACGTCTCGGCCGACAAACCGACGACCGGTCCGGGGATGATCCAGTCGAGCGCCGACGCAACGCGTTCGTAGAGGTTTGGCGTCGATCCGGTGCACACGGGGGAATTGAGAACGACCGGCTGGTTCGGGTCGCGAACGGCTTTCGAAGCGATGCCGGCCAACACGGTCCGGTCGCCGACGGTCATCGCGAACGGGCCACCACTGTCGCCACTGCACGCCGATGCCATGACGTCACGTGTCGGACGCAAGAGACAGAGATGCTGCGCCGAGATGAAGGTCGAAGGCCAGTAAAAACCGCGAGGAGGGCTCGAGTCATCGATGCAATATTCGGAGCGAATGCCTGCGTTCACTTTCATCGTGACACCGCGCAACGTCGTGCGAGCCGCGTTGTCGAGCGTGGCCCCCCAACCCGTGATGAGGCCCGTCGAACCTTCGGCCGGCCACGTCGCATTGTCGAGTCCGATTGGCAGTGCGGCGGGACGAACCGCCGCGGAGAATTCGAACGGACGATTCACTTCGATCAACAAGAGGTCCGCGTTCGGCCACGCTCCGGCCACGCCGCGCGCGGGAAGAATCCGCGTCGCGGTGCGCGCTGTCGACGAATTGATCGTGGTCCAGTAGCGCGAGTCGCCCGTACCGACGACAACGAAGTTCGGATAGACACGGCCGGCGGAGTCCCGCCAAATGCAGTGATCGGCGGTCAAAACCCATTTCGCGGCGATGATCGCGCCACCACACGCGAGACCACTCCCGTCGGTGGTTCCATCCGGTCCTACCTTGTACGACAACAGCGCAACCTGGTAGGGCGCACCGGATATGGCAACGTCGCTGCCACCAGCAACGTTGCGATCACGATCGGACTCAGACGAGTTCGAACGCACGAGCACCACACCTACGACAGCGAGAGCAACCACGACACCGAGTGTCAGTGCCGAGCGCAGTACGCCGGAAGATGGTCGTGGTTCGCTCACTTCTTCACCGTGATGGTGGTGGTCTTCGACTTGGGCTTGCCCTTTCCGCTCGCAACTGCAACTTTCACCTTGCACTTGCCGGCCGACAGCGCGACGACTGTCGCCCCCTTGACGACGCAGACTTTCTTCGATGCCTTGTCGACCGTCACCGAGACGCGAGCACCCGCGGGAACATCGGCCTTGGCCAACTTCGCCACGTCGGTTGCCCCGATCGGGTTGAAGGTGGAGAGTTCCTTCGACGCGACCGACACGGTCGCCGATCCACCCGAAGCTGCAGCAACCGTCGTCGGTGCGGCCGGAGCAGTTGTCGCGGTCGCACCTCCCGCAGCAACCGTCGTCGGCGCGGGCATCGTGGCCTCAGCCGGGTTGGGGGCGATGTCAGTCGCACCCTGTGGTTCTTGGCCCGCGAGAGTCGGCGCCGCGGCGGGCGGCGTCTCGGGTTCGAGCAGCGGCATGTCGGGCACCGCCACCGGCTGCTCCCTCGGACCCACGGTCACCTTCGCCACCGGTGAGTAAAAGCGGTAGTCGGCGCGCTCGGCGACGATCTCGTTCAGACCGGCAACGCGGAACGCGTACTCCTTGCCGTTCTCCAACCCACTCAGTTCGACCGTTGTATTGGTGTTCTCGCCGTCACTGAGGGTGAACCATGTGGTTCCTCCGTCTTCACTCATCTCGACGACATAGTCGTACGGCACCGGGTCCCACTCCGGGTCCTCGGCGTAGGGGAACCACGCTGCGTATGGCTTACTCCACGTCAACTTCACGGCTTGGTCGTCGGGTGTTGCGACGAAGTCGTTGATCGCACCACCGGCGGCCCAACGTGCGAGGGAACGTGCGCGAATCGCCAATGTGGCGCCTTCGTTGGAACAGTTACCCAGTCGGTCGACCTCCGAGATGATGCCCGCGAGCACGGGACGGTTTTCGACGTTCACGACAACAGGTCCGCCCCAGTCGAAGTTGCACGCGAGCCCACCCTGCGGGCCGGCCGCCTTACCGAGACAAATGCGCGATTCGCTCACATATGAGTCCCAGGTCCCGCAGGAACTGTCGCCGACATCGGACAACACCTCGACGAGTGCGGTGCGCAGCGTGCCGACGCTGTTGATGCCGGCGCTACGCGCTCCGTAGCCCGAAATCTGGCCGGTCGTGCCCTTGGCCGGCCATGAATCATCGAGGCCGAAGGGCAAGTCGATCGGGCGAACCGTCGTGAACTGGGAGAAGTCGATTGCCTTGTCGGTTTTCAACAAGGCCCAGTTCTCCCACGAACCACCGGTCAGCGCCTTTTCGATGCCGAACATGTGCTTGGGTTCGTTCTCGTACGTGATCGGCTCCCATGGGCCGACCATGCCGACGCCGATACGGAACCTTTCCTTGTCCCATTCTTTCCCTGAGGTGGAAACGCAGTTTGCGGTCGTGGCGATCCAGCGTGAGCTCAAGATGACTCCACTACAGGAGAAGGACCATTGCTCGCGCCACCTAGCCCACGGCTTGGGAAGCCATTCCTTATCCGGAGTCATTCGGTAGACCACGACTTGATACGGCGCCGGGTGCGCCGACTGGGAGGCAGCGGCGCCACCCGAGATGTTGCGATCGCGTTCGCCATCGGACGACTCGGACCCACCGCAGGCCGCGGCGACCAAGAGAAAGCCGGCGGCGATCGCCGCAATGAAACGATTGTTGCGCCGAGCGAACTGCACAGTGCCTCCCAAGTTGAATTGGTATTTACCGTACAGTACGGCGGAAGCGATGTTTGGTCGGCAGTTGAACCGCCCTTCAGACTGGCCTCGCATTACTGTCAGCGGTGATGGTGGCTCGCATGTGGAGGCCGACACGGCCGTTGGCGACACTCGCGATCGTCACGCTTGCCGCATGTGGCTCGCCGGGCGGAGCCAACCCGACGACCACGAGCGCGGAACCGACGACCACTGTCGCTCCGACCACCACGTTGCCGTCGATGCTGCCGCCATCCGGGACGATCCCACTCGCGCAGATCGCCGATGTCGTGCGCGGCGACGACCTGGTCGTCACGGCCGAGCGCGCGTTGCAGGCATGGCGCGACGTTCCGGCCGAATGCCATCCATCGAAAGCCGAGGCGTTGGCGGCACGCGATCAGTTCATTCGCGTCGAGACCTACCTCGGCAAGGTGCGCGGCGCGGCGCGCGACCTGCGCAGCGCATCCGCGTTCAAGGGACTCATCGAAGTCGAAGCCGCTTACCGGTCGTACGCGGCTTCGCGCGAATTCATCGTGTGCGGCGAGTCGAAGGCCATCGAGTCGTCGTCACCTGCAACGTCGACGACCATCGTCGGTGGAACCGCAAAGGGCCTCGCCGCCGGCGGCGTCGTCGAAGTCGACCTCACCATCACGGGCACACCGAAGGTCGACCGCGAATTCACAGTCGCCGATGTCGGCGCACCGTGCGACGGGCTGAGCGCAAACACGACGTTCCTCGTCAATTCGCAGGATGCATCGGGTCGCTGGGTCATCACCGATGTGATCGTCGATGCGGAAGGCGCCACGAACGCAGCAGTGGTTCCGACACGTGCGGGACCGGGCGCGATCGAATACCTCGCCTATTGCGGCACGCTCGACAAGCGCCACGGCGTCGTCACATACCGTGTCTCACCAACTGGCGACACCACGACGACCCAACCCGCACCGACGACCACCGATCCAGCGGCACTGCTTCAGGTCGTTGCCCTCGACGACGGATCGTCGGTCATCGTCGACCCACGCGCCAACGAGGTTGCCGTCGAGCCCGAAAGCGTCACTGCGTTCCTCTCTGCGAACGACGCTGAAGGTGGCGTCGTGATCGCACGGCTGAATCTCGGCGACTGGGTTGCGCTTCGCGACACCGGGGTGACATGGATTCCGGTCGGACCCGGTGACGACGGCCTCGAACTGCGCGTCGTCGGAGCAAAGGTTGCGGTGAAACAAACGCTGCGCGTGACTGCTCCGAGCACATCGACGACGTCATCATCCACAACGATCCAATCCTCGACGACGGTCGCCCCGTCTGCGCCGGGAGAAACGGGTGATGACGAGGACACCACGTTGTGGATCATCATCGGCCTCGTCGTCGTCGCGACGTTGACCGTATTGGCGTCGCGCCTGCGTCTACGACGCTGACCGCTTCAGTTTTCCTGTTCGGCGATTTCGCGCCGGACTTCGTCCATGTCGAGGTCGCGCACCGCACCGATCAACTGCTCGAGCATGTGCTCAGGCAACGCACCGGCCTGACGGAACACCAACACTCCGTCACGGAACGCCATGATCGTGGGAATCGACTGAATCTGGAGCGCGCCCGCAATGCCCTGCTGTGCCTCGGTGTCGACCTTCGCAAACGTGATGTCGGTGTGCGCGAGCGACGCCTTTTCGAACACCGGCGCAAACATCTTGCAGGGCCCGCACCATTCGGCCCAGAAGTCGACGAGCGTGATGCCGTCGGCCGTCACGGTTGATTCGAAGTCGGTCTCGGTCAGGTCAACGGTTGCCATACGGGCGAGGGTAACAGTCACCGGTGGAGAGCGTTCCCCGAGTCGCCACACTGTCGGCGATGAGCAGCATCGTCGTGTCCGATCTCGCATACGCACCTCCCGGCGTCGACCAGATCTTCTTCGACGTCAACTTCGGTGTCTCAGCGGGAGAACACGCGGCGATCGTCGGTGCCAACGGGGCCGGCAAGAGCACGATCCTCAAGATCCTGTCGGGTGTGTACGAGGCAGACGAGGGCGAATTCACCGTCGGCGGGAACATGCTGTCGATGACGCAGGACGTCGGCATGTCACGTCCCGATGATTCGTTGCGCGACATGCTCGTCGAGGTGGCGCCGAAGGTTCTGCGCGACGCAGGTCGCGCGCTGATCGCTGCCGAAGTGGCTCTTGCCGACGGCACCGACGATGGAATGGGATACGCCGAGGCGCTGGGTGTGTGGGGTGACCTCGGTGGCTACGAGCTCGAGGCCCAGTGGGCCGCCGCCGCACAGCGCAGTGTGAAGACACCCGTCGACGATTTCGCGCGACGCAAGGTGTCCGAACTGTCGGGCGGCGAACGCAAGCGCCTCGTCCTCGACCTTCTTCTCACCTCGGGTGCCGACGTGTTGTTGCTCGACGAGCCCGACAACTACCTCGACATCCCCACACGAGCGTGGTTGGAAGACCAGATTCGCGCGTGCAAGTCGACGATCCTCATGGTGAGCCACGACCGTGCGCTTCTCGAACGCGTGGCAACGAAAATCATCGTCATCGAGGGCGCCGGCTGTTGGGTGCACGGCGGCTCGTACGCGACGTTTCCCGAAGCCCGCGCAAAACGCCAAGAGCAGTTGGGTGACGACCTGAAGCGATGGGAGAACGAAGAGCGTCGGCTGTTCCACCACATGAAGATCATGAAGACGCGTGCCGCGCAGAACTTCAAGAACGCAACCAAGGCGAACGCCGCCGAGACACGATGGGAGAAATTCGTGGCTGCGGGTCCTCCCCCGCCGCCCGTCCCCGACCAACAGATCCACGTTCGTTTCCGCGGCGGTGACTCCGCACGCCGCGTGGTGAAATTCGAAGACGTCGCCGTCGGTGATCTCTTTGCTCCTTTCTCGGAGGAAGTTCACTTCGGAGAGCGAGTTGGTCTGATCGGCCCGAACGGCACGGGCAAGACGCACCTGCTCAATGCCCTGTACGGGGAAACGGAATCACTCTCGGGCACCATCACGTTCGGGCCGCGCACGTCGGTCGGCATGTTCACCCAGATCAACGACCGACCTGAGTTCACCGGCCGCACCTGCATCGAGATCGTGCGTGACAAGTTGATCGACGAGGAAAAGTCGATGCGTGCACTCGCGCGCTACGGCCTGCGCAACCAGGCACGCCAGGAGTTCCAGACGTTGTCGGGTGGACAAAAGGCCCGCCTCGAGATCCTCGCGCTCGAGCTCGACGGCCACAACGTGCTGCTACTCGACGAACCCACCGACAACCTCGACATCGATTCGTCCGAGGCGCTGGAGCGCGCGCTCGACGGCTTCGAGGGAACCGTCATCGCGGTCAGCCACGACCGCACGTTTCTCGCACAGTTCGACCGCTACATCATGATCACCGACGAAGGTGGCGTGTTCGCTCTGCCCGATTTCGACGTCGCGATGAAGGGGCTCGCCGAACCCGCGAAGTTGGCGAGCGTGCGTCTCGCCAAACCGCTGACAACGAACGACTAACCGGCCGTCAGGTGCGCGCGTTCGGCGCGCAGCTGCACCAGCAACTGGTCGGTCGTTTTGTTGCAAAGGGCGATGCCCCACTCGATGCGGAACTGCACCTGGTCAGCCACATCGGACCCGTAGGCGAAACCCGAGTTCTTCTTGCGACCAGACACACCGAACGTGCTGTAGCCGGCCTCGTTGTGTTCACAGGCGATGACCTTTGCGAACGGCCACTCGACCGTGTTCTTTGCGCCGAGGAACACCGCTCGTCGGTTGGTGATGACCGTGTCACCTTCCTCGATGTACGACAACGACTCTTCGCCGGGTACACGCTTGCCGCGAACACCGCCCGTGTTGAGTCGAATGCCACCGAACAACGGGAATGACACGCCGCCATAGCCACCTTGATACGTGGCCGGCGCACGGGTGGTTTCGAGAAGACCCGAGTTCTGTATGCGCGCGATCGCGAATTCTCCGGCCTTCAAGACGAGTGAACCGTCGTCGCCCTCGAACAAGCCGTCGAGGTCACCGCGCGCGGAGCGTTCGACCGCGTCGATCATGATGTCGAGCAGGTCGAGCTGTTCCTGGCGCTTCGCCGCCGACGCTGCGGCCTCGCGTTCGGCCGCCTGCTGCTGTTCGAGAATCTTGCGCTCACGTCGTTTTGCAAAGAAGCCCACTCCTCGAGCGTATGCAATGGGTGTCCTCGTATCCTCGAAGCCGTGATCGTGATCGACGCACAGGGCCTTGCGGCATCGCGACCCAACCGCCCCCTCTTCCGCGACCTCTCGATCACCGTGTCGACGGGCGACCGTATCGGCGTCGTCGGGCTCAACGGCTGCGGGAAAAGCACGCTTCTGCGCATTCTCACCGGCGAACTGCAATCCGATGCCGGCGAGGTACGCACCGGTCGCAATGCACGCATCGGGGTTCTGTCGCAACACCCCGTCCTGCCGGCTGGCACCGTGCGTGACGCCGCCAGCGTCGACGTCGAACCCTGGCGAGCCGAGGCTGCACTCTCGCGGCTCGGCATGGGCGACATGCTCGACGCCCGCACCGACCGGTTGTCGGGTGGCCAAACGAAACGTGTTGCCCTCGCTTCGTTGTTGTGTCGCGAGTGGGACGCCCTGGTTCTCGACGAACCCACCAACCATCTCGACCTCGACGCGATCACCTATCTCGAAGACACTCTCGCCGCATTCACGGGTGGTCTGCTGCTCGTCACCCACGACCGTCACGTTCTCGACCGCGTGACGACAAAGGTTCTCGAAATCGACCGCGGCCGCGCCTATCTCCACGAGCCACGCGGCGTGAACGCCGGCTCGGGTTACGCGGCATACCTCGCCGCGCGCATCGAACGTGAAGAAAACGCCGCGACCGCCGAACAGGTTCGTCGCAACGCCGCCCGGCGCGAGCTTGCGTGGTTGCGACGCGGCGCCCCCGCTCGATCGACCAAACCGAAGGCGCGCGTCGACGCCGCGAAGGCACTGATCTCACAGCGCGCCGACGCACCGGCACGGCAGGGCGACCTCGGTCTCGACCTCGGCACGACTCGACTCGGATCGAAAGGTGTCGAGTTCGACAACGTCACGTTTACGTGGCCCGGCGCCTCGGCACCGACAATTTCCGAGTTCGATTTCGCGTTCGAACCGGGCGATCGCATCGGCATCGTCGGCGCGAACGGCACAGGGAAGAGCACGTTGCTCGACCTCGTCGCTGGCCGCATACAACCGGCGACGGGAACCGTCATACGTGGGTCAACCGTGAAGATCGGTTACTACGACCAACTCGGTCGCGACCTCGATGCGAACCAGCGCGTGCGCGATGCCGTCATCGGCGACAAGGGCGACCCTTCCGTCGAAGACCTCAACTTGATGCGCAGTTTCTGGTTCGACGGCGATGCGCAGTTCGCACCCATCGGCACGTTGTCGGGTGGCGAGCGTCGTCGCCTGCAACTGCTCCTCACCCTCGTCGAGCAACCGAACGTTCTTCTTCTCGACGAACCCACCAACGACCTCGACCTCGACACACTCCGGGCGCTCGAAGACCACCTCGAGACCTGGCCCGGAATCGTCATCGTCGTCAGCCACGACCGCACGTTCCTCGATGTCACCGTCGACCAGGTTCTTGCACTCGCGGGCAACGGTTCGGTACGCCAGGTTCGCGGTGGTGTCGCCGGCTGGTTGCGTGAACGGAACACAAAGCCCGTCGACAAACGGGCTACATCGACGACATCGACGTCGGCATCGGCATTGACATCAACAAAGCCGACATCGAAGCCAAAGGTGAGCCCGAGCACGTTGAAGCGCCAGATTGGCGAGGCCGAACGTGCCATGAACAAGGCGATCGCCGAGCAAGAGCGGCTGAACGGCGATCTCGCCACCGCGGGCAGCGACCACTTGCGCCTCGCGCAACTCAGCGAGGAACTCGGTCGGGCAACCCAGGCGTTGTCCGAAGCCGAAGCGCGCTGGCTGGAACTCGCCGCCGAAGCCGAGGCAGCGGGACTCGACATCTCGTGAGGGCGTGGAGACAATCCGGTTCGTTTCACTTAGGCTGAAGTCATGTTCAATCGAACTGCCACCCGAGCAACCGTTCGCGGACTGGTCCTGACGCTCGTGGTCGGCACCCTCGGCGTTGCCTGCAGCGGCAGCGACTCCGACTCCCGCGACCGCAACGTCTCATCGACCGCCAAGGCAATGACGTGTACGAAAGCCGGCCAGGTGAAGAACGTCGGTGGCAAGAAGATGGTGTGCGGCCAGTCGACGATGGCAAAGAAGTCACCCAAGCAGTGGTTCCCCGTCGCCGCACAGAAGAAGTGGGTCTGCAAGAAGCCGGGCATCCCCCGTTATCAGAACGGCATGCTGTCGATCTGCGGCACCGTGAAAAAGAAGACGTTCTGGCACACGGTCGTTCAAGCCCAAACATTGGCCCTCGCCGGTCCCGCCGTCACGACCATCGCTCCGACGGCCACACCGAGTGTCACGGCGTCTCCGACGGCGACATCGACCGCCAACACCGTCGGGTCGGTGTCGGGTTCGCCGATCGTGCGCGAGTCGGGAACGGGTCCCGCCCCGACCACCTCCACTTCCCTTCCGGCAACAACGACAACCCAAGCACCCGCGCCTCCACCCGGGCCAACCACGACTCTCGGCCCGCTCGAAATCGTGACCAGTCACGTGCCGTCCCGACCGCGCGTCGGCGACGAAGTGTGGTTTGGCGCACGAGCGGGCTGCGACGTCGAACAATTCAAGTGGCGAGTCGACTCCGCGAAATACAACCCGCACTCGGGTTCGGCCACGCACCAACCATTCAGCCCGTCGCAGCCCGAGACGTACAAGGTGAAGGTGTACGGCACCTGCCGCAACGGTGAATTCGCGGGCCGTGAAGTCGCCAACACGTTCGATCTGCCGGTTCTCGCCGCAGCGCGTCCCGCGAACGACAACATCGCCGATGCCACGATCCTGAGCGGTGAGACCGGAACCACCCGCAGCACGACGCTGGGCGCATCGCTCGAAATCGGTGAGCCGAAACACACGAGTTGTGAAAACGAAGCCGACGTCTCTGTCTGGCATCGATGGTCGGTGCCCAAGTCTGGCAAGGCGTCGATCACCCACACACCTCAGAATCCATGGCGTGCCGGTGGACTCGTGCTCTACAGCGGGACCACGTTCGAGACCCTCGAACGCGTCCCGACAGTCACTTCACCCGACTGGCGCACGCAAACATTCGACGCCGTCAACGGTGTGACTTACAGCATCGTTGCGACCGGGTGCTACCGCGCCAACTTCGGTGCCTTCGATCTGCGCTGGGATGTGAAGCCGCAGTCCACGGGCGACAATCCGACCACTACATCACCGACCACTACATCACCGACGCCGACCAGCGCGGCACCGTCGAGCGCACCCAACATCATCGCGCCGAACACCACCAGCCCAAACACGACGGTTCCTGCGCCGGCCCCCTCACTGAAGGTCGGCGACACCGGACCCGGCGGCGGCATCGTCTTCCTCACGCCATCGTCCGAAGGCAACCTCACGGGCAAGTACTTCGAGGCGGCACCGGTTACCTGGTACGCACCCTTTGACGTAGGCGGCGTCACTGCCCCGACGCTCGCCGCGTCGATGGAATACGGCGGCTTGAGGGACTGGGTCCTGCCCTCGATCAACGAACTCCGCGCGCTCTACGCGATGCGCGACAAAGCCTCGTGCAAGACCAAGTGCGCAACGAGTTTCGGCACCGGTGTCTACTGGTCGTCGACTGTCGAGCAAGGCAAGCAACCGTTGACAGTGAATTTCACGACTCAGGGTTCACTCGCAGGGGCGGTCACGGAACTCGACCGCACATCGGGTGCATTCATCCGCGCGATTCGGAGCTTCTCGTGAAACTTCGGCGCTCACTTCCGCTTCTCGCCGCGTTCGCGCTCACGGTCGGCATAACCGGCTGCGGCGACGAGTCCTCGGAGCGCGACCGCAACGTCGACGGCGGTCTCACCTGTGCACAGGGTGGCCCTTGCGACATCGGCGACATCGGCCCGGGTGGCGGCATCATCTTCTCGACCCCAGCCGACGGTGGCGCACTCCTCGAAGCCGCTCCCGTCAACGGCGTCGCATCGTGGGGCTGCGGCACGTCGGCACTCATCACGACGACGGGCGAAGGCACCGGCGCAACCGACTCGGCCACGGTCGCCGGCTGCAACGACCCCGCGCCCGTCACCGCGGCGAAACTCGCCGAGTCGTTCGAATACGCGGGCGCGACCGATTGGTACCTGCCCTCCGTCAGCGAACTGAAGTCGCTCTACAAGCATCGTGAGGCGTTCGATTGCGGCGACGACGGCAACTGCACCACCGTTCTCGCCGAGGGTGACTACTGGTCGTCGACGGCTGACGCCACCGATCCCGCCGCTGCCCGCTACATGTCTTTCGTCGACGGAACAGAGAATTCCGACGAGCGCGCATCGGTGTATTACGTGCGCCCGGTACGCGCGATCGTCCAGGCCACCGCACCACCAACGACGTCAACGCCCCCGACAGTTCCCCCGACCACTGCGCCGGCGACGACCGTTGTTGAGACGACAGTTCCCGAAACGACCGCTCCCTCAACGACAGTCCCCGAAACCACAGTCCCCGAAACCACGACCACCGCACTCGCAACGACGACCACTGAGACGCCGATCGTCTTGAAGAACTGGCCGGATCTCAAAGTCGGCAGCGACCTCGGCGCCGAAGTCACAACAGTTTCGGCGGCCCCGAACGGTGACTTCTACGCCACCGGATTCTTCAGGGGAACGTATGGATGCGGCACGAATGCGACGATTCTCACGGCTCAGGAAGGGGCCGAAGCCGCCTTCCTGTGCAAGTACGACAAGGACGGCGGACTGGCGTGGGCGAAGTCATTCAACGCCAAGTACATCGAATACGGCGGCCTCGTCAAAGCCGACGGCAACAACGGTGTCTGGTTGGTCGGTCGATTCGCGGGGACGATCGATCTCGACCCGAACCAAGGTGAGGCGTTGCACACCAGCGCCGGCTCGCGGTCGGCTTTCGT
The DNA here is from genome assembly GCA_040401695.1 of Ilumatobacteraceae bacterium. GTDB lineage: Bacteria > Actinomycetota > Acidimicrobiia > Acidimicrobiales > Ilumatobacteraceae > F1-20-MAGs119. The sequence continues at coordinate 6,130 of JBBANY010000031.1, read as the reverse complement.
CGTCAAGCTCGATGAATCGGGCCGCCACGTGTGGAGTGGAATCTTCACTGGTCGCGATGGTGCCGCGCACGCGCGAGCCATCGCAATCGGCCCTGACGGCTCGGTTGCGATCGCCGGTTTCCTTGACGGAACCGTCGACTTCGACCCGTCACAGTCGACGGAGAGTTTGACGTCAATCGGCGACCCCGATGGTTTCGTCGTCTCGTTGAGTCGGCGCGGCGAATACCGCTGGTCGTACAACTTCGGCACGAGGACAAACGAAAGTGACGGTACGTGGGCTCGCTCACTTGCCGTCAGCCGATCAGGGGACGTCTACGTCGCCGGCCACTCTGACGGCGACGTCGAATTCCGCACCGATGGCGCAACCATCATCCGGTCGATGGGCAACGCCTACGACGGCTTCGTCCTGCAACTCGATCGCGACGGAAAGTTCAAGTGGGCGAATCGCATCGCCAGTCCACGGACCGTATACCTGCGCGCGATCGCCCTCGACGAGGCCGGCAACATCTATGTCACCGGCAGCGCTCGCGAACAGCTCGAGATCAAGACCGACGATGGATTTTCGCTCGACACCCGGCCATCGGACAGCGACAAAGACTCTTACATCGTGAAGTTCTCGCCGACCGGCGCACTCGAATGGTCCGCTGTCATCGGGGGTGCCGGATTCGATGAGGGATACGCGATCGACGTCGACTCGTCGCGGGGCATCGTCGCCGGTATCAACTACGAGGGACGGGCCAAGAACATCGCATTCGGCGGAATCACTTTGCCTCAAAACTTCGTCGAACCGCAGTCGAATGACTCGCTCGACATCGGCCTGGTCAGTCTGAGTCGGGCTGGTGCATGGATCGGCTTCGAACGATTCGGGGGCGACGGACCCGATCTCATGCGTTCGATTGCACTGCTCCCCAACGGCAGGGCATACGTCGGCGGCGTCTTCGGTGACCTGCAAGAACCAAGAGGCTCGGCCAGCGACGAGGAAGGCTGCGTCTATTTCGAGTTTGGTGGCTGCACTGCGTGGCTCGCCCGCCATGCTCTCGAGGCACCTTGGTCAACTGCCAATCCGTTGATGATCGTCCAAGCCCCGCCCACAACAACAACCACCACCACCACCACCACGACGACCTCGACCACAACCACGACGACAACGACGACAGTCCCGCAGACGACAACGACCATCAACCCGAACGACTGCCGCATCACGGTCGAACCGACCCGTTTTTCGTGGGTCACCTTGACAGCAATTACCGTCTCGGCCTGCGACACGATGACGTCGATCGTCTACCGATACATGTCGGGATCGACGCCGATGTCGTTCTTCGGAGGCGCAGGGCCATTCTCGGCTCGCACTCGACTCATTGAAGACGTCACGACGCTGAGCCGTTTACCTGGGTTCTCCACGACAAAACCGAATGCAATCTCGTTGAGGATCACGCTCGCCGGCGCACGGCAACTCCCGGAAGTGACGATTCCGCTGTCGACCAACTCAGTCACCACCGCGTTGGTGCGCATCCCGCCGACGACGACAACAACAACTTCGACAACGACGACTCTCCCGCGGACGACCACAACAACCTCGACAACGACGACAACCATTCCGAAGACCACAACGACCGTCCGGCCGACGACGACGGTCGCACCGACGACCACGCTCGGACCGAACGACTGTCGCATCACCTACGACGGCACCTACCTGAAACTGTGTTCTGCGGTTCAGTCGTATGAATACGTCTATTTCGACAACACCGAGTCGCTTTCGGGCATGTTGAGTGGATCCCTCAGCATGCCCACCTCGAGCCTCAGGATCACCTCCACCTACTACCCGACCGCCACCCGACTCCGCATCAGCATCAACTTCACCAACGGTGCCGAGCTCAGCGAAGTCTTTGTCCCGTTCGGTAGTGCAGGCGCAACGACTGTGGTCAGGTTCACCCGACCACCGACACCCACGACGACAACCACACCCAATTGTCCACTCACCATCGCCTGGTCCGCACTCACAGCATGCAAGGCGATCACGTCATACACGTACCAGTGGTGGAACGACACACGGTCGCTCTCCGGCCAATTGGGCGGCAGCGGCGGTCCGCAGCAAACCCTTTACTTCGGTGCCATGGGTGCCAGCCAAGGAACGACCCAGGTCCTCATCACACTGCGCTTCAGCGATGGTACGTCGATCAAGCCGATCAAGATTCCTTACGGCCAACCCGGTTCGATCACCGTCTACGGCCAGTACTGACAACCGTTGCCCGCGGCCGCTTCGCGAGCGGCAAGAATCGAGGCATGGAGACCCAGTACTGCCTCGTCGAGAAAAAGAATCACGTGATGACGGTTCGCCTGAACCGTCCCGATCGATTGAACGCGATGCATCCGCCGGCGAACATCGAACTCGGCCATGTTTTCGACGACTTCGAATCTGACGACGACATGTGGGTCGCCGTCATCACCGGCGAGGGGCGTGGCTTTTGCGCCGGCAACGACCTGCGCTACCAGGCCGAGGGCGGCAAGCGTGACCCGATGCCCCGTGGGTTCGGGGGACTCACATCGCGTTGGGACATGGTGAAGCCCGTCGTCGCCGCGGTGAACGGGGTGGCGATGGGTGGCGGCTTCGAAATCGCCCTCGCCTGCGACCTGATCATCGCCTCCGACAAGGCGGTCTTTGCCCTGCCCGAACCCAAGGTCGGCCTTGCCGCGCTGGCCGGCGGACTCAACCGGCTGCCCCGCCACATCGGCCCGAAACGGGCACTCGGCATGATCCTCACCGGTCGCCACGTCTCGGCCCAAGAGGGATACGAATTGGGTTTCGTGACCGCGGTGGTCCCCCACGACGAGTTGATGCAACGCACCGAGGAGTGGGTCGACCAGATCCTTGCCTGCTCACCCCTGTCGGTGCGGGCCAGCAAGGACGTCGTCTATCGCAGCCTGTCCACCGGCTCGTTGCGCGAGTCGATGGAGGCAACCTACGAGTCGGTCCGTCGCCTCCAGCACAGCGAGGACTTCGTGGAGGGTCCCAAGGCATTCGCCGACAAGCGCCCACCCCAGTGGAAGGGTCGCTGACTTCCCCAAGCCTTTGATTGTACGCCGCATCTTCTCTACTCAGTAACCTGCATAATGTAGGAACCTGTTCTTGGGGGGAATGCGCATGAAAAGACAGTCGCGACGGGTGCTCGTTCACACGTTCATCGTGGGCAGCGTGCTGGCGTTGTCGAGCTGTGGTGGCGGCAAGACCGAACCATCTACGGCCTCAACGGAGACAACCACGTCGTCGGCCGACGGGAGCTCCACTTCCGTCACGGCGGGGCCCACCTCCGTTGACGCACCTGCCTTGTCCTACATTCCGGCCACCGGCGAAGGAGCAGCACGCCTCTTTACAGTCGAAATGACGGACTCCACCGATGGCGAACTACGTGTTGACATCAGCGAGAACGAGGTCGCCGGCGTCGGCGACATGAAACGTGCCGCCGCATGGAACTCGGTGATCGTGGCTTCCCTGCTGACCGGCCAACTTCCGGCCAAAACCTTTCGATTTGTGGAGACGGGTTACATCGACGGTCCGAGCGCGGGAGCGGTACAAACGGTTGCGGTTTTGAGCCTTCTTCTCGGAGACGAACTCCGCTCCGACGTTGCAATGACGGGCACCATCAACCCGGACGGCACGGTGGGACCCGTCGGAGGTATCGCCGAGAAACTCACCGGCGCCTCGGCCGAGGGTTACAAACGGGTGCTCATCCCGATGGGTTTGCGCAACAGTTACTCGGAAAAGGAACAGGCCTTTGTCGACGTTGTCGCACTTGGCGCGGAACTCGGTCTCGAAGTCAAGGAAGTGTCGACGATCTACGAGGCCTACACCGAATTCACCGGAGAACAAGTGCCCCGGCTGGCCCCGAGTTCGAACGTTCGTCTGTCGAACGTCGCGTACGACAGATTGAAGGCAAAGGTCAGCGAGTTTGTCGCCAAGTACGAGGGAGTAGCAGCAAAATTCGGACAGCTTCCAACCTCGATCGCCGAGCGATTCCTTGACGTCGCAAAAGAAACCGACGACCTGGCAAATCGAGCGGTCGAATTGTCGAATCAGGGATTGCAGGCGGGCGCCTACAGCCTCATCATGACTGCATACGGGCAGTTGTCGGCTCTTGTTTTCTCCGGAGAGGCAGTCGAACTGTTCATCAGCGACGGTATCTCCGGTCTGAACTCAAAGATCGATGAAGCCCGCTCCATCGACACGCAAGTGATCGCATTCCTCGACAACCTAAAGACCTACGACCCGAAAACGGTCAGCGAAGCAGCGTCGCTCATGAATGCCTACGGCGGAATCTTCGATGCATTCAGTCTTTCGGGAATCGCGCTCGGCGAAATCAATGCGATCTCCAATGCGTTCAACGAGGGTCGTCTCGAACTCGGCGATGCGGTTGCCGCGCTCACACTGCCGCTGATCTACCTCTCGGTCGCAGGGGTGCAAGTCGAGGGAACGAAGGCGCTCTTTGACGTCGGTCGCGATCTCGGTGGACCGGAAATCGCCGCGGGGGTCAACCTGGTCGGCCTCGCAAACCTTTTCCGCAAGGGATCGGACGCCAATTGGGAAGCGTTCCGCGCCATCTCGGTGGAGCGGTATTCGACGAAACTGAACATCTCGGCGGAGAGCGTCATCGACCGATTCCGACTGAACGACGTCGACATCGAGTTGTCGCTCGACCAGTCGCGCTCGATCGACGGCCTCGCCGACTATCTCGGCGCTGACAAACCGAATGCACAGTTCGCACAACTCGGCTACGCCGTCTCCAACTACTCACGCAACGCATTGATCCTCGCAAAGTACGAGTCACTCGGCGTACTCGACGACGACGGAAACCTCGTCGATGTCCAGGCGCCCAGTGCGTTCTCCGATGCTCTGTCGCTGGCAAAAGACCAACTGACGGCAAACATTGGTCTGTTACGCGAATCGGGAATCGACCCCGCGCTCGAAGTCGGGGGCCTCGAGGCAGCAAACGTCGACCGAGAAGGGGACGTCGCGGACAAATTCGAGGCGCTCTCCATGTACTGGGGCGCCTACCTCAGCACTCGAGCACTGTCGTACCTGGCCGGAATCGAAACGAAGGGACTCGATCGATGAGAAAAGTTCTTGCAATCGCTTGGGTGGCCGCAACCGCACTCGCCATCGGAACCCCTCCAGTGATGGCGGCAGACGTCATCTGCGGCTTCTACGACGGTCGGCGGGTCTGCACGGCGATTCGCCGCACAGGACCCGCCAAACCCACGACGCATCCCACAATGACAGCGCGCGCGACCCCGAAGACCGTGAAGGTTGGCGACTCCGTGAAACTGTGGATGGGACCAAAAAGTGGTCGGAACGGGTTCATCTCGGGAGAACTCGTACGGTTTTTCGACCTCCACAAGGGGGACACGGACGAGATCACGGGGATCCGCGACTCGATCAAGGGCGGTATCGCGCGATGGTCGCGGCAGTACCTGTCGCTGCCGGGTGTCGACCAGACGGGTGTCCACCATCTCTGTGCCATGGGCGAAAGATCGGGCAAGTTGGCGTGCGTCAAGGTGACTGTCGTCTGGGGTTCGGGATCGGCCCCGGATGACGCGTACCGCGGCGTGGGAGGCGACACCTACGGGGGTGTCGTCGCAGTCACGACGACCGCTCCACCAGTCGCCAGCCCGACCACGACGGCGCCGCCCGCCCCGTCGACCACCGTCGCGAGCGGGTTCGCACCACCGAGCGCGGGCGATGGCTTCAGCGCCCCGGTCGCGGGCTGACTCCAACCTCCAACACCCCTCGCGAACGACCCGAAAAAATCGGGTTTTTTGCCCGTGGGTATCACCCACTTTCCCGTCGCTATCTAATAGTTTCGGGTCCATGAAGAAGCGTGACCTCATCCAAGCAGTAGCCATCCACGCCGACGTCGACAACAAGACGGCGGCCAAAGTTGTCGAAGGAACGATCGACGTCATCCTCGCGAATGTCGCGAAGGGTGAAATCGTGAACATCTCCGGCTTTGCAAAGTTCGCCAAGATCAAGCGTCCCGCCCGCATGGCTCGCAACCCAGCGACCGGCGAGCAGATCAAGGTCAAGGCAAAGACCGTTGCCAAGATCACCGCACTGAAAGGCTTCAAGGACATCGCC
>JBBANY010000030.1:0-26830 GCA_040401695.1 Ilumatobacteraceae bacterium | reverse complement strand
GCCCAACCGTCGTGGTGGTCGGCTCTTCCGTCGTGGTGGTCGGCTCTTCCGTCGTGGTCACCGTTGCGGCCTCGGATGTTGTCGTCGCGGGCGCCGACGTTGTCGTGGTCGCTGAGAAGCTGATGTCACCGAATCGGAAGTTACGCACCGGACGGTAGTAGTGGCTTTCGGTTGGGTCGACCGCCGACACCGTCCCGTCAGCGAAGGACTTCGCCACGACGTTGCCGTTCTCGTCCTGATCGAACGACCAGTACACGTCGTCGGCATACGCGGTGACACAGTCCGTCGCCTCTGCGCACGCGAACGCGTCCGCCTGCTCGTACATCGCCTCGAGGTCTTCGGCCGTCGGCAGCTCCCAGTCGGTGGCGCCACCGAATGTGAACTCGTCGGCATCTTTCAACGCCTCTGCATGGGTGCCGTAACCGTTGACGTCTGCGGCTTCCCACATCAGATCGTTCGGCTTGCCACCCCCAACGAAAACGACACCGCCACCCGGGCCGATGTCGCCGACCTTGCAAGGACCTCCCTGGGCGCATCGAACCACAAAGGGGATGTTTCGCTCGCGCGAGTTCGACGAACCACACGCTGTGACCGCGGTTCCAACGAGCGCGAGCGCGACGATTGAACGGAGGAACGTCTTCATCAGCCCGGTGCCTCGATGATCCACCGCACGGGCCTGACATAGGCGCCGCCGATTGGCGACGGCTCGACCGAGAATCGATCGAACCACACCTTTCTGAGACTGTGCGCCAGCTTGGTTCCGTCCGTGAGGGATTCCAACATGATCGTGCCGTTCACATCTTCAGCGAGCGACCAGTAGCGATCGCCGCTGAATCCGCGTGCACACCGCTTCTTGCCGGGACACGTGAACAAGTTGCGACTGCGTGCCATCAACATGCCCTCTTCGACCGTCGGCAACCTCCAGTCATCTTTCGACCCGAAGACAAGCTTTGCCGCATGGTCAGTGGCCGTCCACCAAGTTGAGTACCAGGTGACCGGAGCGACCTCGAAAATGCTTTCGATTGTCCCGTCCTTGGCCGTCAACACGAGAACGGTGCCACCACCGGGTCCGGCGTCACCCGTGGCGCATGGGCCGCCCTGCGCGCAGGTTGTCGCGCCAGCCGTGACGGTCGTTGTCACCGGTGCAAGCGTTGTCACGGGTGCAACCGTTGTCGCAGGCTCTTGCGTCGTCGTCGGGCTGGCTTCAGTTGTCGTCGGCGCAACTTGCGTCGTCGTCGGGCTGGCTTCAGTTGTCGTCGGCGAAGCTTGCGTCGTCGTCGGGCTGGCTTCTGTCGTCGTTGGCGAAGCTTGCGTCGTCGTCGGGTTGGCTTCGGTTGTCGTTGGCGAAGCTTGCGTCGTTGGCGAGGCAACGGCGAACTCCTGCATGCCCGGCAGTGCAGCGATGGCCTCGGGGATGGTGACGCCGGTTTCTTCGAGTGCTCCGGGTTCGGTGGAATCGCCGGACTCGATGAACGCGGTCACCGCCACCGGCAAGGGAACCGTGACCAACCACTTGCGCTTCTTCGGCTCAACGTCGTTCGCACAAACAGAGAAGATCCCTTCGATGGAGCGGGTCTTGCCCGGTGAATCGCATTGCTCGTCGACGGGAGTTGCGACCCCGTAGTACATGGCCGCGGCTTCCCCGGCTTTCTTTGAGGGCGTACACACGAACGAGGCACCGTCTTCTTCGACAACTTCGCCGGGTGTATCGCATTGCACGCCGATCAGCGAAAGTTCCGCCGACGGCTGGGATGCCGGCGTCGCAGCCTGCGTATCGGATGGTGACGACGATGATGACGAGCAACGCGCAAGCAGCAAGCCGATCACCACGAGGACGATCACGATGGCAACGACTGCACGCGCTTTTTTCATGATCCCCCCTCTCGTCGACATCCAGCGAACCTGAACTGCAATTCAGTGTAAGAGGTCGACTCGGAATAATGAAGTCAGGAGTCAGCCCCCGCCAACCAGAGGTCGATGAGACGTCGGGCGATCGAGATGCCCGGGGGAATCATCGGAATCTGATCTCGGCGGAACCACTGCGCGTCCGCGATCTCGACGGGATCGCACACAATCTCTCCGTGAATCCAGTCGGCGCGGAAACCGAGCATCAGCGAATGCGGAAACGGCCACGGTTGGCTGCGGATGTAACGCACGTTGCCGACGACCACACCGACTTCTTCCAGCGTCTCGCGAACGACGGCCTCTTCGAGGGTCTCCCCCGGCTCGACGAAACCGGCGAGGCAGGAATACATCGGCTGCTTCCATTGCACGCCGCGCGCAAGAAGTGCCTCTTCGTCATCGCCCTCGCCGCGCGTGACGAGCGTGATGATTGCGGGCGCGAGTCGTGGGAACGCCATCAGCCCACACGCAAGACACCGCATCGATCGTTCGTTGTCGAGTCGTTGCGTGGGTTCACCGCACCGGCCACAGAAGCGGTGCGTTCGCGCCCATTCGACCAACTGCACCGCACGACCCGCTGCCAGCCAGTCGTTTTCGTGGCTGCGACCATGGAACGAGAAGAGGTCGATCGAGGCGCCGTCGGCGGGATCGAGGCCATGAGGCACGTCGACCGCCCACACTGCGACGTCGCCCATCATCCCGATGAAATGAACGTGCCAGTCGCTCGCTGCCGGTTCCTCGGCCTCCCAGACATTGCTGCCGACGACGTGGAAATAGCGGTGGCTGCGAGCGTGAGCCGCCGGTTTCATCGATGGAATCAGGCGCGGAACATCGGCGTGTCGGCTCATACGGCTTCCACGGTACCTGCGTAGGATGGCGCCATGAGCAGCAGAGAAGACGTCGTCATCGTCGACGCAGTACGCACCCCCATCGGCCGCCGTGGCGGTGGTTTGTCCAGCATGCACCCCGCCGACCTTCTCGGCGTTGCGCAAAAGGCACTCGTCGGTCGTTCCGGCATCGATCCGTCCGCGATCGAACAAGTCGTCGGTGGCTGTGTCAGCCAGGTCGGCGAACAAAGCTTCAACGTCACGCGCACGGCGTGGCTCGCCGCAGGGCTTCCGCTCGCCACCGCGGCGACCACGGTCGACACGCAGTGTGGTTCATCACAGCAAGCCACGAACATGGCGACCTCGCTCGTTGCGAGCGGTGTCGTCGATGTCGCCGTTGCGTGCGGTGTCGAAATCATGAGCCGCATTCCGATCGGAATCAACTCGTCGAAGAAGCTCGGACTCGGTGTTCCGATTCCGAAGACCTATTTCGGCCAGTACGAGATGACCTCGCAGTTCGAAGGTGCCGAGCGCATTGCCGACAAGTTCGGCCTGACGCGCGACGACACCGACGCGTTCGGTTTCCAGAGCCAGCAGCGTGCCGCACGTGCGTGGGCCGAAGACCGTTTCGCCGGCCAGTGGGTCGAAGTCGTCGCCCCCGACCTCGACGAAGAGGGCAAGCCCACCGGGTCGACCCACAAGGTCACCCGTGACGAGGGCATGCGCGACACCACCCGCGAAGCGCTCGCCGGCCTGAAGCCCGTCGCGCGCGAGAACGGTGTGCACACCGCCGGCAACTCGTCGCAAATCTCCGACGGCGCGGCCGCGGTGTTGATGATGACGGCGTCGCGCGCCCAGGCGCTCGGTTTGAAGCCACGTGCACGCATCGTCGACACCTGTCTCGTCGGCGTCGACCCGATCCTCATGCTCGAGGGCCCCATCGACGCGACGAAGCGTCTCCTCTCGCGCAATGGCCTGTCGATCGACCAGATCGACAACTTCGAGATCAACGAGGCGTTCGCCTCGGTCGTGCTCGCATGGGCCAAGGCAACCGGCGCCAACCCCGAGACCACCAACCCGAACGGTGGTGCCATTGCACTTGGTCACCCGCTCGGCGCAACCGGTGCGTTCCTCATGACGAAGTCGCTGTACGAACTCGAGCGCACGGGCGGCCGCTACGGCCTCATCTCGATGTGCTGCGGTGGCGGCCTCGGAACGGGAACGCTCATCGAGCGCATCTGACACGAATCCATCGCCTCCTCTGCTGCGTCGCCCTTCTGGCGGCGGGATGCGGCGGTGGCGACGAGTCGAGCAATCCGCAAACGGCGACCTCCGCGAGCGTGGGGGTCGTCGTTTCCGTTGCGGACGGTGACACCTTCGACGTCGACATCTCGGGTGAACGCGACACGGTTCGCCTGATCGGGGTCGACACACCCGAAACGAAACACCCGACCAAAGGTGTGCAGTGCTGGGGTCCAGAGGCATCGGATTTCACGAAGTCACTGTTGGCCGTCGGCACCCGAGTCAGGTTGGTGCGCGATGTCGAGGCGCGCGACAGGTACGGACGTCTCCTCGCCTACGTGTATCTCGCCGACACCAACGTGTTCGTGAATCGCGAACTGATTCGCCTCGGGTTTGCCCGTCCGTATCCCTTCGAACCGAACACCACGTTCAAGGCCTCGTTCGCCGAAGCGGCGTGGGAGGCACAGGGTGAACGGCGCGGACTGTGGGGCGCGTGCTGACACGAGTAGTTTGTGGGCAATGACGGCACACACCCACGATGCGGGTCTGCTCGAAGCGATGGGGCTTGCAGCAGACACACGAGCCGTCATCCTCTCGTGCGACGATCTCGGGTCGTGCCATGCAGCGAACGTGGGCGTGTACGAGGCACTGCGCAAGGGCGTGGCAACGTGCGCTTCGATCATGGTTCCCGCCCCGTGGGCGCGACACGCCGCGAACATGTACAGAGGTGAGGACATCGGCGTTCACCTCACGCTCAACGCCGAACACGACAACCTGCGCTGGGGCCCGATCACCCATGCACCGTCGCTGCTGTCGGGCGATGGAGGTTTTCCGAGCAGCATCGAAGACCTGTGGGACCACGCCGACCCGGACGAAGTCCGTCGCGAGTGCCGCGCGCAGATCGAGCGCGCGATCGCCTGGGGCATCGACGTCACGCACCTCACACCACATCTGACGGCAATCACGTTGCGACCCGAGTTCTTCGACATCTATCTCGACCTCGCTGTCGAATTCCGCCTGCCAATCCGGTTGCCTTCGACCATCGACGAGCGCGATGCAGGGTTTCCGTTCCGCAAACTCGCCCATGAAGAGGGCGTCGTCTTCCCCGACTACTTCAACCACGACTGGCGCGCGGGCAGCCGCGAACGTGTTCTCGGTGATCTCGCCGCCCTGCGACCGGGCATCACCGAAATCCACGTCCAACCCGCCATCGATACCGCAGAGGTTCGTGCACTCGGCGACGTGTCACTCGGCTGGATCGAGGACCACAACTTCGTCGTGAACGACCCAACGCTGCGCGAGGCGATCGAACAGTCGGGTGCGGTGATGGTGGGCTACCGACGCGTCAGAGACGCGATGCGATCGCGCTGAGCGCGTCGTCGATTTCGCCGCTTGCCAGCGCCCGCAGAAGTACTCCGGTGTGGCCGGTCGCCTTCAACTTGCCGCGCATGTAGGCGACGTTCGCACCGAGCGGAAGGTCGGCGGCGGCAATGGCGACCACGACGGCAGCGTCGTCGGGGCCCTCGACGATTTCTTCCTTCTTGCCCTTCGCCACGCGGTACTGGATGACGGCGTTCGTCACGGCAGCCTCTCGAGCGGTGCAAGGTCGATGACGGGACTGCCGCCGCGCACACCGGCAAAGAGATCGTCTTCGTACGTGCCCGGCTGGGGCCCGTCGACGATGCTGCGCGCGAGCACCCAGTCCTCCCACGGATAGGTCTCGACCAACTGTTCGTCGGTCAGGCCGAACCAAAAAGGTTCGTCGGGGTCGATTTGGGTCGCATGGGCCAGCAACGCACCCGAGCGCGCACGCATGTGTTCACCGACGTGCAGTCGTGTCGTGATGCGCCAATCCTGATTCGCCCGCGACAGCCACTTCTCGTCGAAGGGCGACTCACCCCGGTGTTTCAGCATCCCCTCGTGCAGTGCCATCAGACGCATCCGCGACCACAGCGTGTAGTACATCTTCGACGGCTGCCAGACCGACCCCGCATCGGGGTACCACATCGGATCACCGGCGCGCTGGAAAGCGGCGATGGAGATGTCGTGGACCTTCAAGTGGTCGGGGTGCGGATAGCTCGATTGGTCGTCGTTGTAGGTGATGATCACCTGTGGACGCTCGGCACGAATGATCGCGACCAGCCGTTCGGTTGCCTCGTCGAGCGGCGCCATGTGAAAACAATCGGGATGACTGTTCGAGTCCGCACCCTGCATGCCCGAATCGCGGTAACCCAACATGTGCACGGCATGGAAACCGATGACTTCGGCCGACCGCGCCAGTTCACGCGGCCGCATCTCGGCCAACAGAGCCTTTTCCGCAGCAGGATCCAGACCGTGAAAGGGCTGTCCGGGCTCTTTCAGACGGGGGTTGTTGACGTCGCCTTCTTCACCGCCGGTGCAGCACACGAGCACGGTACGCACGCCCTCGGCGCCGTATTTCGACAGCGTGGGCGCCCCCTTCGACGCTTCGTCGTCGGGGTGCGCGTGAACTGTGAGAAGACACAGTTGCTCGCGGTCCATGGAGTGTCAGGTTACTGGCGACTCACATAGGCTCGGCGTATGCGCGGCCTTCGTTTTGCCCCGATCGTGGCTCTACTTCTGCTTGTCGGCTTCGTTGTGACGGCAGGTGATTCCGACGACGGACGCGAGATGAAGCCGCCGTCCGACGCACAAATCGCATCGACCCAAACAACGACGACACTCGCGGCCGACACCACGCTTGCGGTGCTCGATGGCAGCGACGGCGCACCGATCGACACGACGGTCGACGGCGGAAGTCCGGTGGTCCTCACCGTGACTGCACCGTGGGCCGACGGTGAGACGATCCCCGACGCGTTCCGCTGTGCCGGACCCGAGGCATCGCCCGAGATCTCGTGGGCCGGCGTTCCGGCCGAAGCGAAGTCGCTCGCCCTCGTGCTCGTCGACGAAGATGCCCCGGAATTTGTGCACTGGGTCGTGGCCAACATCGACCCCGCGACGAGTGCCCTCCTCGCCGGCAGCGTCGACCCCAACGCGGTGCAGGCCATGAACTCGGCAGGTTCCATCGGGTTTTCGGGTCCGTGCCCACCCGAGGGCGAGACCCACGCCTACTCGCTCTCCCTCTACGCCCTCGACCAGGTGCTCGAGGTTCAAAACGGCGATGACGGCGCCGCGATGCAGGACGCCATCTACGCCGCAGCCATCGAGGCTGCAGCCGTCACTTTCACCGCCTGAATCCACGGCCTCCGGCGAAACGGGTGCAAAACTTGCCCCATCGATCGCGTTCTCGCCTCCCTGCCCGTCGCCGTCTGCGAGACCGACGCCGACGGCCGCCTGCTCGCGGTCAACGACGCCTTCCGTTCCCTCGTGCTGGGTGGCGCACCCGTGGTGGTCGGATCGGCACCGTGGGTGAACGCATCCCCGACGGAGCGGGCCACCGCAGAACGGGCGTGGGAAGAAACGCGACCACTGGCCGGTGCGTTCACCCATGAGTTCCGCCTGTTCTCCGCCGATGGTGACGTGCGCTGGATCTCGATGCATCTCGAACCCGTACGCGACGCGACGGGAACGTTGACGGGTTACGTCGGCACCGCCGCCGACCACACCGACGTGGTGACGCGACGCACGCTCTCGGAACAGCTGGTCGGCCTTCTCGACGTCAGCGCGGATGCGGTGCTCGTGTTCGACCGCGCGGGTCGGTTGCTCTTCTGCAACGACGGAGCAAAACAACTGGTGGGCGTCAGCGACGCCGACAACGACACGGTTGCCGACACGTTCCTGCGCGCGATTCGCGACCAGGTACCGCGTGAGGTGCTGAACGCTTCGCCAACGCTGGCGAGTCCCGCCGAGAATCGCTGGGTGGGCGAGGTCGGCTTCCGCGGCCCCGACGGCATCGTGCGCACGTTGTCGCTGACGCTGCAGGTCGTCCGCGATGCCGGCGGAGTCGTGCAGCACTTCAGCGCAATCGCCCGCGACGTCACCGAAACGAAGCAGCTCCACGACGAACTCACCCGACAGGCCACGCACGACGCGCGGACGGGCCTGCCGAACCGCGTGCTCTTCCTGCGCCGACTGGCGGAAGCGCTGGAAAAGGACCGCACGCTCAAATCGGGATGCGCGGTGATGTTCGTCGATCTGGATCGCCTGAAGATCGTGAACGACACGATGGGCCACGACGTCGGCGACGTTCTCATCTCGAACATCGCAAAGCGCATCGTGAATGCAACGCGGCCCTCCGACACCGTCGCGCGTAACGGCGGGGACGAATTCGTCGTGCTGTGCGACGGCGTGACCGACGAACACATCGCCCAAGACATCGCCAGCCGCATCCTCCAGGCTGTGACGGGCCAGATGGTGCTGCAGGGCACCGAGATCTTCACCAGCGCCAGCATCGGAATCGCGATGTCGACACAGCAACTTCTCGCCGAGCACTCCCCCGTCGACGCTGCCCAGATTCTTCTCAACAACGCCGACACCGCGATGTACCGCGCCAAGCAACGTGGCCGCGGCCGCGCAGAGGTGTACAGCGAGGCAATGCGCGCCGAAGCCCGCGATCGTGTCGCTCTCACGAACGCTCTCGAGCGGGCGCTCGCCACCGGCCAGATGCGCCTCGTCTACCAACCAATCGTCTCGGCGCACACCGGTCGCAACGCCGGTGTCGAGGCGTACCTGCGCTGGGACCATCCACAGCGTGGCGAGCTCACCCCGCCCACGTTCATTCCCGTGGCCGAGGAGTCGGGCATGATCGGCCCGCTCGGCGATTTCGTCGTCACACGAGCCTGCGCCGACCTGCGTGGATGGATCGATGCCGGGCTCGTCGACCGCACCTTCGCCCTGCACGTGAACGTGTCGTCCAAGCAACTCACCGATCCGTCATTCGTCGACCGCACCCTCACAACCCTCCGCGATGCGGGCCTCGAGTCGGCCCAGTTGATCGTCGAGGTGATCGAACAGACCGTGCTCGACGACAACCCGAGCGTCGGTCGCAGCATCAACGCACTGAAGCGCGCCGGCATCCGTGTCGCGATCGACGACTTCGGCAGTGGTTTCTCGTCTCTCTCGTCTTTGCGCAACTTCCCCGCCGACGTGCTGAAGCTCGACGGCTCGTTGGTGCGCGACATCGGCCAGCAGGGCCACGACGACCCGATCGTGCGATCGATCATCCAGCTCGCGCACTCGCTCGACATGACGGTCGTCGCAGAATGGGTGAGCACCGAAGAACAGGCCAAGCGCCTGCGCGTTCTCGGTTGCGATCACCTGCAGGGCAACCGCATCGGCGAGCCGCTCGCCGCCGACGAATTCGCCCGAACGCTCGCCCGCGTTCGCTGACGTCAGCCCGCGGGGGCGACTACCGGCGCAGGGGCGACCCCTGCGAAAAAGTCGAGCGTCGCCTTCGAATTGCCGCCGAGCTTCACGACGGCCATGCCCGCCTCGGTGTCTTGGTACACCTCGAGGCCGTAGTTCGCGATGTTGCCGTCGGCCGCGGGTCGCATGCTCTTCAGGAACGACGGCATGTCGAGGTTGGTGTCGACCGTGACCGTCGAGGTGACGGCGTGGATGACGTCGCCCGCCTTGAACGGGTTCGCCGCGGCGTACTTGGCCGCCTGCTTCAACATGAGCGTGATGAACTCGCGCTGACGCGATGAGCGGCCGATGTCGCCCGTTCCCTCGAGCACCCACTTGCCCTTGATGCGCTCTTGATAGTGGCGACTGCGCGCGTAGCGCAACGCACCGATGCCTCCGAGCCTGTGGCAGCCCTTGCGCACCCACAGGCCGACGTGCGTGTCACGCGCCTGGTACGGAGCGCACAGAGTGACTCCCCCGATGGCGTTGACGAGATCCTTGAACCCCTGGAAGTTCACTTCGATGTAGTGGTGAATCGGAATACCGAAGTTCGCGGTGACCGTGCGCACCAACATCGCAGCACCGAGGTTGTAGGTGGCGTTGATGCGGTTCGACTTTTGTCCGTTGCCGATGCGAACCCACAGGTCGCGCGGGAACGACGTGATCGAGAGCGTGCTCGTCTTCTTGTCGTGACGCAGCACCATGATGGTGTCGCTGCGCTGGCCACCCACGTCACCGGCCGAGCCGATCACGTTGAAGTCGGACTCCGTGGGGTCAATCCCCTCGCGACTGTCCGAGCCGACGAGCAGGAAGTTCTCGAAGTCGGGGTTCGGCGCGGCAAGGTCGGTCACGACCTCGGTGTTGCGCTTCACGTCCTTCATCTGGCTCTTGGCGCCGGACACCAGGCCGGCGGCACCCGCCAAAGCAATGGCTGCCGCCAGACACGCGGCGATCACGAAACGCGTTGCCTTCACGTCAGTCCAACGTAGTCGCTAGTCGGCGCTGCGGAGATGCACCACGTCCGCGGTGTCGACACGGTGCGTAACCGCGCATTCATCGACGATTCGCAACCGGCCATCGGCTTCCACACCGACCGCACGACCCGTGATGTTCTCTCCGTCGGGCAGCTCGCAGCGCACGCGCTTGCCGACCGTGGTCAAGAGACTTTCGTACGTTGCGAACGCTTCGTCGACGGTCATCGATTCGAGTTCGTCGAACGTGTCGAGGATCTTCATCAGCACGTCATGCGGCAATGCACTCGACGCATTCGCCGACTCGTTGCGCACGCACGTCGCCGGGGCAATTTCGGGTGGCGGCGCCCAGCCGACGTTCAACCCCATGCCGACGACGACGTCGACACGACCATCCGACGTCACTGCGCCGACTTGCGCGAGGATGCCCGCGATTTTCACGTCACCGTCGGCGCGTGACACCACCACGTCGTTCGGCCACTTCAATCCCGCAGCAATGCCGAACTCGCGGCGCAGCACGAGCGCACACGATGCACCGAGCAGTTGCGTCATTCGGTGGGCGGGTTCGCCGACACCGCGGAAGAGAATCGACACGAGGAGGTTCGCGCCGGGTGGCGCCTCCCAGGTGCGGCCCAGTCGGCCCCGTCCGGCCGTCTGGTGATCGGTGCGCAAAACCGCCCGGTCGGGCACCCCGCCGCCAATGACCGCAAGGAGATCGGCGTTCGTCGAACCGGTCTCGGACACCACCCGGACCCGCCACCGGCCGCGGGCAACAGGCCCGTTTTCCCCAGCATTTTCGAGCCAGTTCGCATTCACCCCGTCCATCGCACCAACATTGTCACTCGTGCTCAAGAAAATCCTCATCGCCAACCGTGGAGAGATCGCCGTCCGGGTCATCCGGGCCGCCCGAGAGATGGGGATCAAGACCGTCGCGGTCTACTCGGAACTCGACCGCAATTCGCTTCACGTTCGACTCGCCGACGAGGCGTATGCGCTCGGCGGCCAGACCGCAGCCGAGAGTTACCTGAACACCGAGGCGATTCTCGACGCGATCAAGAAGAGCGGCGCCGACGGCGTGCACCCCGGCTACGGGTTCTTCAGCGAGAACGCAGACTTCGCGAAGGCCATCACCGAACTCGGCGTCGAGTTCATCGGCCCACCGCCCGCAGCGATCATCGAAATGGGCGACAAAGTGTCCAGCCGTATCGCCGCCCAGCGCGGTGGCGCACCCATCGTGCCCGGAACCACGGAGTTCGCGAAGTCCGCGAAAGAAATCGAGGACTTCGGCAACAAGTTCGGTTTCCCTGTTGCCATCAAGGCCGCGTTCGGTGGCGGCGGTCGCGGCATGAAGGTCGTGCACTCGGCCGCCGACGTGAAAGAGGCGATGGACTCCGCACAACGCGAGGCCAAGGCTTTCTTCGGTCGCGACGAGGTGTACGTCGAGAAGTACCTCACGTGGCCGCGCCACATCGAAGTGCAGCTGGTCGGCGACAAGCACGGCAACGTGGTGTGGGTCAGTACCCGCGACTGCTCGGCGCAGCGTCGTCACCAAAAACTGATCGAAGAGGCTCCGGCCGCCGCGCTGCCCGATGGTGTCGAAGAGGCCATGGGTGAAGCCGCCGTCAAGGCCGCCAAGGCCGTGGGCTACTACAACGCAGGAACCGTCGAGTTCATCTACCAAGACGGCGAGTTCTTCTTCCTCGAGATGAACACCCGCCTGCAGGTCGAGCACCCGGTCACCGAGGTCATCACCGGCATCGACTTGGTCGAATGGCAGATCCGTGTTGCGTCGGGCGAGAAATTGCCGATGACGCAGAAGCAGGTCGCCGCCCAGCGCCGCGGACACGCGATCGAAATTCGTATCAACGCCGAGAACCCCGCGGGCGGCAAGTTCCTCCCCTCGCCCGGCACCATCACCAAGCTCGTCACACCGGATGGTTTCGGAGTGCGCTTCGACGGCGGTTATGAATCGGGTGACACCGTCAGCCAGTTCTACGACAACCTCGTCGGCAAACTCATCGTCTGGGGCAAGGACCGCAACACTGCGATCGCGCGAACGATTCGTGCACTGAACGAAATGGTCGTCGAGGGCGTGCACACCACGATTCCCGCCGACATCGCAATCCTCGAGCATCCCGATTTCGTCGCCTTCGAGCACTCGACGAAGTGGGTCGAAGAGCGCCTCGACCTGTCGAACGTCGGTACCGGCGCGCCCGCACCCGCAGGCGACGAGGCCGAAGCGTTGGTCGAACGCAAGACGACGGTCGAAGTCAACGGCAAGCGTTTCGCCGTCAAGATGTGGGTGCCCGAAGGCCAGATGGTCGCATCAGCCGGCCCGGCAAAGGCGAAGAAGCCCGCGCGCGCGGCCTCCGGCGGCGGTGGCGGTGCAGGCGGCTCGGGTAGCGGCGACGTCGTGGTACCGATGCAAGGCACGATCGTCAAGGTTCTCGTCGAGGTCGGCCAGGAAGTCGAAGCCGGTCAGGCCGTCGTCGTTCTCGAGGCGATGAAGATGGAGAACCAGATCCAGGCCGAAAAGTCGGGCAAGGTGAAGGAAATCAAGGTGAAAGCCGGCGACACAGTCGGCTCGGGCGACATCGTCGCCGTCATCGAATAAGGCCTATTCGGCGGCTGTGCCGAACACCAATGCCGCCGCCTACTCGGCGGCTGTGCCGAACACCAATGCCGCCGCCTATTCGGCGGCGTCGAGCAGCGCTTCGGCGAGGGCGGGGTGCACGAACAGGGTGTCGAGCATGTCGGCCACCTTCAGGTGCGCCGTCACCGCAAGCGCGATGACGCTGATCAGTTCACCCGCGTGACGACCCACGATGGTGCCCCCGAGCACCTGACCGGTGTTCGGGTCGGAAATCAGTTTCACGAAACCGCGCGGGTCGTTGTGAATGAGGGCCTTTGCCGTCGATGAGAACGGCACCTTTGTGACGCGAATCTTGCGACCCATCGCAAAGGCTTCGGCCTCGGCAAGACCCACGTCGGCGATCTCGGGCTGCGTGAAGATCGCGGAAGCCGCTTTGTCGTAGTCGAGATGGCGGTGTGTCGCGCGGTTGGCACCCATCACGTGTTCGGCGATCTTGCGGCCCTGCATCGACGCCACCGACGACAGGGGCAGCTTTCCGCTGACGTCACCCGCCGCGTACACGCCCTTCACGTTGGTTTCACAGTGACGGTCGATGTTGACGTATCCGCGGGCATCGAGTTCGACCCCGGCAATGTCGAGACCCAGTCCCTCGACGTTCGGCTCCGAACCGATGGCCAAGACCGCATGCGACGCACGAACCTCGCGTCCGTCGTCGCAACGCACCACGACGCCGTCGCCATCGTGTTCGATCGCAGTGGCACGGGCACCTTTCAGCAGTTTCACGCCACGGTTGAGAAACGAGTCTTCGAGCGCCGCTGCGGCCTCGGGGTCTTTACCCGGAAGAACCTGTTGGCGACTCACGACGAGGGTGACCTGCGCCCCGAACGAGGCGAACATGTGCACGAACTCCACACCGGTCACGCCCGAACCGACGACCGCGATGCTCTTCGGGAAGATCTTCGGCGGGTAGCAGTCACGCGTGGTCAGGACGCGTTCGCCGTCGGGCTTGCACCAATCGGGAATGCGCGGCCTCGACCCCGTCGCGATGAGGAATGCATCGCCCCGAATGGTTTGCTCGCCTTCGGCCGTGCGAACGGTGACCTCGTTCCGACCGACGAATCGGGCCTCGCCGCGGATGATCGTGACACCCTGGCTTTCCAGTAGCTGTGTGGTCGTGCCCTGCAGTCGGTTGACGATTCCACCGATGCGTTCGGCCAGCGAGTCGACGTCGATCTCGACATCGTGTTGTTCGATACCCATTCCGGCGAACCGCTTGGTCGCGCTCATCGCGCCACCGGTGGCGATCATCGCCTTCGAAGGAATGCAGTCGAGAAGGTGGGCACCGCCGCCCACGATTTCGCGCTCGATCATCACGACTTCGGCACCAAGTCGGGCCGCCCAGGTCGCCGCGGAGTTGCCCGCAGGGCCCCCTCCGATGATGACGAAACGAAGTGCCACGCCGAAAGATTATCGGTCGTTGCCCACGACGTTCGGGCAATAGCGCGACGGGTACTCGATGTTGTCCCGTCGTTCACCGACATACTCGAAGTGCATGCCGTCGGCAGGTGTGAAATTGCCACCCCACGCGAAGCCCCACTTGCGAAAGATGCGAACGATTCGACAGTCGAGGTTCGGTGCTCGCCCCTGCGCATTCGTCGTGGTGTTCATGTCGAATGCCATCCCCCATGAATGCCTGGAGAGGTACCCGAGGTCGCCCGAGATGCGATTCAACCGCGCGTAGAAGCACCCACCGAACTGGTTCGTGTTGTCGACGTCGATCAACTCCTCGAGACCCTCACGCTTGATCTCGTTGAGTGCACCCTGCAACGGCGCCCAGATACGCCGATGACATCCGGCCCGCACGGGGATACCACTGAAAAAGCGGCGAGGGGTGATGTTCTGGTGAACCCAACCAGGATCGGCCGTCACCTTCCCCGATTTCGTGATCTTGTAGGCGAACTCACCGACCAACAACTTTGCTTCGCCGAGGCCGAGCGTTGCGTCCGGGTTGCGTTCGTCCCAGGTCCGCCGCACGCGGAAGTCCATGCCGTTCACGAATCCTGCCGCGGCCAATGCCGAAGCCGCAGTATCGGGGTTGCGGAAACCGGTGACCGTGTACCGGGTCACCGTCGTCGCGCCAAGCGAATCGGCCTGGGTGGGCGACATCAGCAAATCGCCCCCACCGACGACGTCATCTTCCGCGACGAGACCGATGACAAAAGTGACCGGCCGGCGACGCTTGTCGATCAGCGTGACGACATCGCCCTCGCGCGCACCACGGAAGCGGGCCGAACTGTCCCCCATCACGATTCCACCAGCGAGCAGCGCGTCGGCCGCCTCGACGGACATGAGGTTCCGCACGACCTCGTCGGGTTGGACCGTCGTCGACATCGGCACCTGCATTCCGCGGGGAATTCGCTGGATCGAACGACCCTCACGCTCGATTCGTGACATCCCGAACATCGCGGCTCGCCCGGGATACGCCTCGGCCCCGATGGACTCTGCCGCGTCGCGGATCCGCGCGCGAATCGCGAGCGAGAAACCGACCGGACGAGAGATCGAGATCGCGTGCTTCATCGGCGAGGTCCACTCGCGCGTCTCGGGCAGAGGAGCATTTGCGGTGTCGGCCGAAACTGCCGATGGAACGGCGGACGCGACGGCTGCGAGCGCGAGGAAAACCATCGGGAGTCGCCGCCGAATCATCAAACGACAACGGTAGTTCCGCGCCCACGCACTACCGTGGGAACCCGTGACCGACTCTCCCGAAACGTCCGCCGCGGAATCAGAGCACGGTCTGGCGGCCGAGAAAGCGCGACGCCTCGACCACATCGCTTCCTTGCGCGGCGAAGGCACGAACCCCTACCCGTACCGCTTCGACAGGTCGCACACCTTGGCGGAAATTCGCTCGACGCACGGCGAGTTGGAGCCCGGCACAGAAACCGAGGTCTCGGTTGCAGTTGCAGGGCGCATTCTCCTGAAGCGCGACCAGGGCAAGTTGATCTTCGCGACGTTGCGTGATCGCGACGACGAAATTCAATTGTTCGTTTCGAAATCCGTGGTCGGCGACGACCTCTTCGCACGCATCGGCGACCTCGACCTCGGGGACTGGGTGGGTGTCAACGGCACCGTGATGACGACGCGCAAGGGTGAATTGTCAGTGAAGGTTTCGGGCCTCGAATTGCTCGCGAAGGCCGTTCGCCCGCTGCCCGACAAGTGGCACGGCCTGACCGACACCGACACCCGCTACCGCCAGCGCTACGCCGATCTCATCTCGAACGACGATGCACGCCGCGCCTTCGCCGTGCGTCATGCGATCATCGCCTCTTTCCGCCGCACCCTCGCCGCGAAGGATTTCATCGAGGTGGAGACGCCGGTTCTCCACGTCGAGGCGGGTGGCGCACACGCCCGGCCGTTCACCACACACCACAATGCCCTCGACATGGGTCTGTACCTGCGGATCGCGCTCGAGTTGCACCTGAAGCGCCTGATCGTCGGCGGCATGGAACGCGTGTACGAAATCGGTCGAGTGTTCCGCAACGAGGGCATCTCGCCGCGGCACAACCCCGAGTTCACGATGATGGAGCTGTACCAGGCATTCGGCGACTACAGCGACGTCATGGCCATCACCGAGGAACTGTTTGCCGCAGCCGCGCGGGATTCCATCGGTACGACGGTGGTCGACGTGAACGGCCTCAGCGTCGATCTCGCCCAGCCCTTCCGCCGTGTGCGAATGATCGACCTCGTGCAGGAAAAGACCGGCGTTGCCGTTCATCCGTCGCAGCCGGTCGACGAGTTGCGCGCCCTCGCGGCGAAGCACAACGTGAGAACCGAGCCGCAGTGGGGTTCGGGCAAGATCATCGAGGAACTCTTCGAGGCTCTCGCCGAACACGAATTGATCGCACCGACGTTCGTGACCGGCCATCCGGTCGAAATCAGCCCGCTGGCCCGCGTCGACCGCAACGACCCGCACCTCACCGAACGCTTCGAACTCTTCGTCGGTGGCCGGGAACTGGCGAACGGCTACAGCGAGTTGAACGACCCGGTTGAACAACGCCTGCGTTTCGAGGACGAACAGCGCGCGAAAGAAGCGGGCAACGCCGAGGCAGGCACGGTCGACGAGGACTACCTCCGTGCGCTCGAGTTCGGCATGCCGCCCACCGGAGGTCTCGGCATCGGAATGGATCGACTCACGATGTTGATCGCCAACGTGCCGACGATCCGCGACGTCATTCTCTTCCCCACCCTGCGACCCGAGGTCATCGACTGACCGGTCGCCACCAACCGCACACAGGAGCCACGACATGACCAAGAACGCCTGGGGCGTCGGCCTCGCCACCATCGCGGCAGACGGTGCCGTGCTCGACACACGTTTTCGCGCGCTCGGCTGGGGCGACGCGGTTCCCACCGACGCGCCGCACAGCAGCATCGACCTCGCAAAGTCCGGTGACCCCGAGCGTGGCGTGCGCTTCGAACCGGTGCGCATCGTCGTCGACACGACGACCGCACCCCAGGGTGCGAGCGACGTTTACCTTCGCCTGCACCTGTTGTCACACCGCCTCGCCCAGCCACGGACACTGAATCTCGACGGCGCCTTCGGGCTGTTGACGAACGTTGCGTGGACGAGCCGCGGTCCGGTGGCCATCGACCAACTCGACAGCATCTCGTGGAACTTTGCGCAGCGCGGCGAATACCTCGTTGTGAACGGTGTCGACAAGTTCCCTCGGATGACCGACTACGTCGTGCCAACCGGCGTTCGCATAGCCGATGCCAGTCGTGTGCGTCTCGGCGCCCACCTCGCCGCCGGAACGACGGTCATGCACGAGGGATTCTGCAACTTCAATGCGGGCACGCTCGGTGCTTCGATGGTCGAGGGGCGCATCTCGGCGGGTGTCATCGTCGGAGACGGCAGCGACATCGGCGGTGGCGCCAGCATCATGGGCACGTTGTCCGGCGGCGGCAAGGAAATGATCACTGTCGGCCAGCGCTGCCTCCTCGGCGCGAACTCGGGTCTCGGAATTTCTCTCGGTGATGATTGCGTCATCGAGGCGGGCCTCTACGTCACCGCGGGCACCCTCGTTCGCCTGCCCGACGGCAACACGGCCAAGGCGCGTGAACTGTCGGGGGCCAACAACCTGCTCTTCCGTCGCAACAGCTCGACGGGCGCCGTCGAAGCGGTGCAGCGCCAGGGCACGTGGGGTGGCTTGAACGCGGCCCTGCACAAGAACTGACATGACACCCGACGAACTGTCCGCACTCATCCGTTCGCGTCGCAGCAGTCTGTTGATCGATGCACACCGCGAGGTGCCGCGCGACATCGTCGAACATCTCCTCGAACTTCTCACCTGGGCACCGAACCACAAACGCACGTGGCCGTGGCGCCTCGCGGTGCTCACGGGCGAGAGTCGGCGCGCACTCGGCGAAGCGATCGCCGACGTGATGGCTGCACAGGGTGACGATGCTCCCAAGGTCGCAAAAACCCGAACGAAGTACCTTCGTTCCCCCATCGTCATCGCCGCAGGTGCGGCACCGGGCGACAGCCCCGAACGCACGGCCGAGAATCGCTACGCGGTCGCAGCGGGCATCCAGAACCTTCTGCTCGCGGCCCATGCCCACGGCCTGGCGGCGTTGTGGGGTTCGCCGATGCGCGGCGCGAACGCGACGATCAACGACGTGTGCGGCTTCGAACCCGACACCGAGGTGCTCGGCCTCGTCTATCTCGGATGGCCGACCGGTGTCGTGGAGACACCGGTTCGCCCGGCGCCCGCCGTGAACTGGCTCTAGCCCCTCCTAGGGCTGGTAGACGCCGAACACCTCGCGCAGCGCATCGCTGACCTCACCGAGCGTTGCGTTCGCCCGCAGCGCTTCCTTCATCGGGTACAGCAGGTTCTGCGTTCCCCGCGCCGCTGCGGTGACATCGTCGAGTTTGGCCTTGACGAGGGCCATGTCGCGGTTCGCCTTGAACTGCTTCAGGCTCGCCACCTGGTCGACCTGCAACTGCGGGTCGATCGGGAACGCCTTGGGTTCGGGTTCGACGTCGACCTTGAACTTGTTCACGCCGACGATCACACGCTCGTCGTCGTCGATCGACTTCGTGTACTCGTATGCCGCCTGTTCGATTTCGTCCATCTGGAAGCCCTGCTCGATTGCAGCAACGGCTCCACCCATCTCGTCGATGCGCTCGATGTACTGCCATGCCAATGCTTCGACTTCGTCGGTGAGCTTCTCGACGAAGTAGGAACCAGCGAGCGGGTCGGGCGTGTCGGCGACACCGCTCTCGTAGCCGATGATCTGCTGGGTGCGCAGCGCGATGCGCGCGGCCTCTTCGGTCGGAAGGCTGATCGCCTCGTCGTAGCCGTTGGTGTGCAGGCTCTGGGTTCCGCCGAGAACCGCAGCCATCGACTGGATCGCAACGCGAACGACGTTGTTCAGGGGCTGCTGCGCTGTCAGCGTGCTGCCACCCGTCTGGGTGTGGAAGCGCAGCAACTTGCTCGCTTCTTTCTGCGCGCCGAAACGCTCGGTCATGATTCGGTACCACATGCGTCGCGCGGCACGGAACTTGGCGACTTCCTCGAAGAAGTTGTTGTGGCCGTTCCAGAAGAAACTGAGGCGCGGCGCGAAGTCGTCGACCTTCAACCCCGCGTCGACAGCGGCCTGCACGTAGGCGATCGCGTTGGCGATCGTGAATGCGATTTCCTGGACGGCAGTGCTGCCGGCCTCGCGGATGTGGTACCCGGAGATCGAAATGGTGTTCCACTTCGGCACGTGCTTCGAGCAATACTCGAAGATGTCGGTGATGACACGCATCGACGGACGCGGTGGATAGATGTACGTGCCGCGGGCGATGTACTCCTTCAGAAGGTCGTTCTGGATGGTGCCGCTGATCGCGCTGGCGGGCACGCCCTGTTCCTCGGCGACGAGTTCGTACATCAACAAGAGAATCGCGCCGGTCGAGTTGATGGTCATCGACGTCGACACCTTGTCGAGTGGCAGACCCGAAAGGAGAATCCGCATGTCGGCCATCGAGTCGATGGCCACGCCGACCTTGCCGACTTCGCCCTCGGCGCGCGGGTGGTCGGAGTCGTAGCCCATCTGCGTCGGCAGGTCGAAGGCACACGAGAGCCCCGTCTGGCCGGCCTGCAAGAGGAACTTGAATCGCTCGTTCGTGGAAGTCGCGGTACCGAAGCCCGCGTACTGGCGCATCGTCCACAACTTGCCGCGATACATCGTCGGGTAGACACCACGGGTGTACGGCGCCTTGCCGGGCTCACCCAATTTCGATGCGGACTCCCAGCCGTTCAGTGATTCCGCGGTGTAGAGCGGCGCGATCGGGATCCCCGAGTCGGTCTTCGGCCAGTCAGTTGTCGATGAAGCGGAAACGTCTGCGGTGGGGTCAGCCATAGACCCCAAATCGTAGGGTTTGCGGCGCGGCGAGGTGCAGTCTGCGTCAAGATTCGCGCCGAGAACACACGACGAAGAGGCGTAGTGTTGAGGCCATGGCAGTCACCGACGCACCCAGTGTCCCCATGATCGATGGCATTCCGCTCACGCCCAAGCCACTCGACTTCGTTTCCATCCCGAAGTTCGACAACTTCGCCGACGAGCGCCGTCACCGCAAGGAACGCCTTGCCGGCGCCTTGCGGATCTTCGGCAAGTTCGGATTCTCCGAAGGCGTCGCGGGTCACATCACGGTGCGCGACCCCGAGTTCACCGACCACTTCTGGGTGAATCCGTTCGCGATGTCGTTCCGCCAGATCAGCGTCAGTGATCTGATCCTCGTCAACCACGATGGCGACGTGGTCTACGGGTCACGACCGGTGAACCGCGCGGCATTCGTGCTGCACGCGGCGGTACACAAGGCGCGGCCCGACATCAATGCCGCTGCCCACGCACACTCGGTGTACGGCAAGTCGTGGTCGTCGCTCGGGCGCCTGCTCGACCCGATCACACAAGACTCGTGCGCGTTCTACAACGACCATGTGCTCATCGACGACGTCGGCGGCAAGGTCGTCTTCGAGATCGAGGACGGCATTCGCTTCGCCGACTGCTTCGGCAACTACAAGGCCGCCATCCACCAGAATCATGGTCTCTTCACGACGGGCGAGACCGTCGATGCCGCCGCATACGCGTTCATCACGATGGAACGCACGTGCCAGGCACAGCTGATGGCAGAAGCAGCCGGCAAACCGAAGCTCATTCCCCACGAGTGGGCGGAATACACCCGCAACAACACCGCACACCAGGCGGCGATGTGGCTGAACTTCCAACCGCTCTGGGACGACATTCTCCAGTCCGACCCCGACCTCCTCGACTAACGAGGGTTCTCGGTGTGAATTGACTCGGATTTCGCAACAAGACGCACCGAGAAACCGATCCTTCGAGCCGGAGCTTCTCTTTCTCCTGTCTGCCGTTGCGCTGAACTCCGGCAACGCGATCGCCAAGGCTCAGTTCGACACGACCAATCCCGCGACGCTCGCCTGGCTGCGCATGTTCGGCGCGATGGTCGTGGCGGTCTGCATCGCAGGACCGCGCAAGATGCGGCAACGCGAGTGGTCACGCGATTCTTTGCGCTCGGCCGCGATCTTCGGTTTGTCAACCGGCCTGACAAGCACTTTTTTCTATCTTGCGATCGACCGACTCCCCCTCGGCAAGGGCGTGGCGATCGAGTTCATCGGGCCCATCACCGTTGCGGCGATACTCACCCGCTCTCGGCGCAATGCTGCGGCACTCGTGCTCGCGGTTGCTGGTGTTGCAATTCTCAGCGGCGTGGAAATCGGCGACGAACCGTTGGGGGTTCTCTTCATCCTGCTCGCCGCCGCATCGTGGGCCGTTCACATCGTCTCGGGTTCGAAAGTCGCCCGCGGACACTCAGGTATCGACGGGCTCGCGATGGCGTTCGTCTTCGGGACGATCTTCACGATTCCCTTCGGCCTTGCCGATGCCGATGCGGTTGCTTCGCATCTGTGGCTCGTTCCACTCGGCCTGCTCGTCGGCACATTGTCGAGCGTCACGAGTTACGGGATCGACCAACGGATTCTGCGCAAAGTGACGGTCCGCCACTACTCGGTGTTGCTCGCGATGCTGCCGATCGTGGCGAGCGTCTTCGGCTATGTCGTCTTCGACCAAACCCCGAGTGGGTGGGACTTCGTTGGCGGCGCACTGATCATCAGCGGTATCGCAGTACAGGAACGTTGAATCCCGATTCTCGGTTCAGCGTGTAGCAAAAACCGAGTCTTTTCACACCGAGAACCCTCAGGAGCCGGTGAGGGCGCGCCACGAGCCCGGCATCGCGTTGCGCGCCGACTCGGGGATCATGCGCAACGTCGCCTCGGGAACGAGGTCGGCGATGTGACGCCCCTCGCCGTAGTGGGCCGTCACGTGCGACACACCGGCGAACAACGCCTTGCGCGCCGCGAGAAGGTCGGCGGGCGGGTTCGGGTCGAGCCAACCCCAGATGGTGAGCGCAAGACGCAGATCGTGCACCACGGGTGCGCGGCCGTACAACGACGCACGACGCAGGGCGATGTTGATGCTTCCGCGGATTGCGTCGTCGATGCTCTCGCCTGCCTGCACACGAATCTCACCGCGCAAAGCCGCAGCGATCTTCAACACGAACCCCTGGTCGGGGCCCTGGTAGCCGAGACGCTTACCGGCGGGCTGACGCCCGTCGATTTCACCCTTGCGACCGGGCTGCCACGAGCCGGGGACGTACTGGGGTGACTCGTAGGCGGGAGTCTGTCCGGCTGTGAACTCGGGGGCGTAGCGCGGTGCGGCCATACCGACGAGAGTAGTCGTCAGGCGTGAAGCAAGCCGTATACGAGCGACTCCTCGAGTGCCTGCCACGACGCCTGGATGATGTTCGGCGACACGCCGATCGTCGTCCATGAACGTTCCCCGTTCGTCGCGTCGATGAGGACACGCGTCACCGCACCCGTGGCCGTTGCGCCGTCGAGGATGCGCACCTTGTAGTCGGTGAGGTGGATCTTGGCGAGTTGTGGGAAGCGCGGGACGAGCGCCGCACGCAGCGCCGAGTCGATCGCGTTGACCGGACCGTTGCCCTCGGCAGTGTGCACGAAGCGCTCTTCGTTCACCCACACCTTCACGGTGGCTTCGGTCGTGAAGGTACCGTCGGCAGCCTCGTCGGTGATGACACGCATCGACTCGACCGTGAAGAACGGCGACTCCCAACCGGCTGCACGGCGCATCAGCAATTCGAGCGACGCATCGGCTGCTTCGAAGTGGTAGCCCTCGTGTTCGAGACGCTTCAGGTCGTCGATGACCTGGTTCACTGCGGGTCCGTCCATCGCAAGACCGATCTCATCGGCCTTCATCTGAATCGTGGCGCGTCCGGCCATTTCCGACACCACGAAACGCGTGCCGTTGCCGACCAGCTCGGGGTCGACGTGCTCGTAGGCATCCTTCGCACGCGCGATCGCCGACACGTGGAGGCCGGCCTTGTGGGCAAACGCCGACGACCCGACGTACGGCGCCTGCGGATTCATCGGCCGGTTGAGAACCTCGGCCACGTGATGGCTGACAGGCGTGAGGCGCGGCATGTTCTCGTCGGGGAGACAGCGGTAACCCATCTTCAGCTGCAGGTTCGGAATGATCGTGGTGAGGTTCGCATTGCCCGTCCGCTCGCCCAGACCGTTCAACGTTCCCTGCACGTGGCGCACGCCGGCCGCGACCGCGGCGATCGAGTTCGCAACCGCACAGCCGGTGTCGTCGTGGCAATGGATACCGAGCGTCGCGTCACCACCGATGTGCTTGCGCACCGCGGCCACGATGTCGCCTACTTCATGGGGCAACGACCCTCCGTTCGTGTCGCACAGAACGAGGTGGGTCGCCCCCTTCATGACGGCGGCCTCGAGCACCCGCAGCGAAAATTCGGGGTTCCGCTTGTAGCCGTCGAAGAAGTGCTCCATGTCGACGAGCACGCGACGGCCGTTCCCCTTCAGGAACTCGACGGAGTCGGCGACCATCGCAACACCCTCGTCGAGCGTCGTCTGCAGCGCATGCTCGACGTGGTAGTCCCAGCACTTTGCCACGATGCACACGGCCGCCGTCTCGGCCTCGATGAGATTGCGCAACGTGACGTCGTCGTCGACTTTGCCCTTGGGGCGGCGTGTCGAGCCGAAAGCGACCAACGTCGAATTGCTCAGCTTCAGTTCTTTGCGGGCACGGGTGAAGAACTCGATGTCCTTCGGGTTGGCTCCCGGCCAACCGCCCTCGATGAAGTGAACCCCGAGAAAGTCGAGCTGCTCGGCGATACGCAACTTGTCCTCGACGGTCGCCGACACGCCTTCGACCTGCATGCCGTCGCGCAGCGTGGTGTCGAAGACTTCAACGAAATTGTCCGCGGCTTGGTTGCTCTTGGTGCTCATCTCTTCGTCTCTTTCTTGGGGTCTTGCGGGAAAAACAAAAGCCGCCCGGTGGGCGGCTGTCTGCGCACGGGGTGGCCCGCGCGCTACGGAATAATGATGATGGCAGCAGCGGCGCGGCGCGACCCGAGGGTCGAAACGGGGCGGGCTGTGGACATCACGGTCTGTAGTCTGCCCACGAAACCCGCGTTTCGTCAATGGGGGTCGTGATTTTCCAGCATTTGCAGGGATGTCAAGGGTGTTGACGCCCTCTGTGGATAAATCTGGGGATTGTCACACGAGGCGCACAAAAGGCCCGAACGGGTCTATTTCGCGAGCTCGCACCAGTGCTTGTACTTGGCGACCTGGCCGCGCACAGCCTTCCCGTAGTTGTCGGCCACCTGCTTGGTGATCGGACCGGGGCACGGAATCTGGCGGTCGTCGACCGAGTTGATCGCGCTCACTTCCGCGGCCGTTCCGACGCAGAAGATTTCGTCGGCGATGTACAGGTCGGAACGCGCAATGTTGCCCTTCTCGACCTTGTGCCCGAGGTCTTCGAGGATCGAGATGACGCTTGCCTGCGTGATGCCCTCGAGCGCACCGGCCGACAGCGGCGGCGTGATGATCGATCCGTTGCGCACCACGAACAGGTTCTCCCCGGTGCATTCGCTCACGAGGCCTTCGTTGTTGAGAAGAATCGCCTCGTCGTAACCGGCCTTCAACGCCTCCACCTTCGCAAGTGAGGAGTTCGCGTAGTTCGCGACCGTCTTCGCCGCAGGCGGCAGCATGTTGTGGTCGAGGCGCTTCCAGGAGGAAATCTTCATCCGCACGCCCTTGGTCATGGCGTCGTCACCGAGATACGCACCCCACGGCCAGCATGCAATCGCGACGTCGACGCTGCAGGGCAGGGTGTTCAGCCCCATTTCACCGTAGCCGTAGTACGCGATCGGGCGGATGTAACAGCCGGGCAGACCGGTTGATGCGACCGTTTCCTTCGTCGCGTCGACGATCTGCTGCACGCTGTACGGAATCTCCATACCGAGAATCTTCGCGCTGCGGAACAAACGCTCGATGTGTTCCGTCAAACGGAACACCGCCGGGCCCTCGGCGGTTTCATACGCGCGGATGCCTTCGAACACTCCCGTGCCGTAGTGCAACGTGTGGGTGAGGACGTGAACCTTGGCGTCGTCCCAATTGACGAGCTTGCCATTCATCCAGATTTTCGGAGTCGGAACGAGAGTGGGCATTCGGAGTTTCCTTTCGGGACTTTCGCAGATTACTTCGCGCCCAGACGGGCGACGATTGTGTTTGCGATTTCGACGGTCGAACCGGCAGCGGGCTCGGCGCAGGCGGCACGAACACGCTCGGCCGCGGCATTTTCACCCAGAAAATCGAGCATCAGCGCGGCCGAGAGAATCGCCGCCGTGGGGTTTGCCTTGCCCGTACCGACGATATCGGGGGCGGAACCATGCACGGGTTCGAACATCGACGGTCCGGTGCGGGCCGGGTTCAGGTTCGCCGACGACGCAAGACCGATACCGCCGCTCACCGCACCGCCCAGATCGGTGAGAATGTCGCCGAAAAGATTGTCGGTGACGATGACGTCGTAGCGATGCGGGTCCTGGACGAAATAAATGCACGCGGCATCGACGTGGTTGTACGCCGTTCCGACGTTCGGGAACTCCTTGGCGACGATGTCGAACGTGCGCTGCCACAGATCACCCGCGAAAGTGAGCACGTTCGTCTTGTGAACCAGAGTCACGTGCTTGCGCTCACGCTTCGCGGCCAGTTCGAAGGCGTAGCGAATGCAGCGCTCGACACCCATGCGCGTGTTCACGCTGCCCTGTGTCGCCACTTCATTCGGCGTGCCCTTGCGCAGGACACCGCCTTCACCCACGTACGGGCCCTCGGTGTTTTCACGGATGACGATGAAGTCGTGCGGCTTCGTGTGACCGGGTGCCGTGCCCACGAAGGGTCGCTGGTTGACGTAGAGGTCGAGCTCGAATCGCATCTTCAACAGAAGCCCGCGCTCGATGACTCCGGGCGGCACATCCGGCGTGCCGACCGCACCGAGGAGAATCGCGTCGTAGTCGCGCAACTGGTCGAGGGTCGAATCCGAGAGGATCTCGCCGTCACGCAGGTAACGAGCCCCGCCGAGGTCGAAGTCCGTGGTCGAAATGTCGACTCCAGCTGCCCGGATGACCTTGAGGGCTTCGGTCGTGACTTCGGGTCCGATTCCGTCGCCACCAATGACTGCAATGCGATGTGCCATGGGCAGGCAGGCTAACGGCAGGCCCGTCGGTAGCCTTTTTCACGTATGGCACG
Source organism: Ilumatobacteraceae bacterium (assembly GCA_040401695.1). Classification (GTDB taxonomy): domain Bacteria; phylum Actinomycetota; class Acidimicrobiia; order Acidimicrobiales; family Ilumatobacteraceae; genus F1-20-MAGs119. The sequence continues at coordinate 291 of JBBANY010000030.1, read as the reverse complement.
CCATCAACTCACGCAGGTCGCCTACGACCGTTTGAAGGCCGAATTCGACGACCTCACCACGCGCGGCCGCATCCAGGTCGCCGAGAAGATCGAGCGGGCACGCGAAATGGGCGATCTCTCGGAGAACGGCGACTATCACGCCGCCAAAGACGAGCAGGGCCACATGGAAGCCCGCATCCGCACGCTCGAGGCCATCCTCGAAGACCACGAGATCGTCGCCGCCGGCGTCGAAGGCCAGGTGTCGATTGGCTGCACCGTCACGATCGTCTACGACGGCGATGACGACGACAT
>JBBANY010000029.1:15818-26839 GCA_040401695.1 Ilumatobacteraceae bacterium | reverse complement strand
TGCAGCTCGAGCAACTGCCCGCGATACTCGTCGGGGTCGCCCATTCCGTAGATACAGCTCACGCTTGCAACGACGATCGTGTCGCGTCGAGTGAGCAACGCGGCGGTTGCCGAATGGCGCAGGCGGTCGATCTCGTCGTTGATCGACGAGTCCTTTTCGATGTAGGTGTCGCTCGAGGCGATGTATGCCTCGGGTTGGTAATAGTCGTAGTAGCTGACGAAGTACTCCACCCGGTTGTTCGGGAAGAACTCACGCATCTCCTGGGCCAATTGCGCTGCGAGGCTCTTGTTGGGGGCCAGGATCAACGTTGGTCGCTGCACCTGTTCGATGGTCCACGCGATGGTGGCCGACTTTCCCGACCCGGTGATTCCGAGGAGCGTCTGATAACGAACGCCGGATTCGATGCCTTCGGCCAATTGCGCGATGGCCTTCGGCTGGTCACCCGCGGGCTGGTACTCGGACACGACCTTGAAGGTGTGACGTGCCTCGACCATGGTGCGAGGTTACGACTTCTTCATCCGGTCAGGGGCGTGACACGCGACCCGCGTCGGGGGCTGCGGGCGGCAACGACTGCATCCATTGCCACACCTCATTCACCTGTGCTTCGAGTGAGGCGAGATCCCCCGAGTTGTCGATCACCCGATCCGCGATTGCCACGCGCGCCTCGCGACTCGCCTGTCGGGAGATGCGCGCTTCGGCGTCGGTACGGGACATGTTGCGGAGGTTCACCAAACGCTCGACCGCAAGGTCCAACGGCAGATCGACGACCACGGTGCCACACAAGCCCTCCCGCGGGTTCTCGACGAGAAGCGGGATGTCGAGAACAACGACATTCTGTGTCGACCGTTGCGCCTCGAGCCGCGCCGCCATCTCACGGCCGACTGCAGGGTGGACGATCTTGTTCAGACGGGCGAGAGCGTCCGGGTCACCGAAAACCTTCGCGGCAAGAGCGGGCCTGTCGAGAGCCCCGGAAGAATCGAGAACATCCGACCCGAACGCCTCGACGATCTCTCCGAGAACGGGCGAGCCGGGGGCCTGCAGTTCCCTCGTGATCTGGTCCGCGTCGATGATGATCGCACCGCGCTCGGCAAGCATCGCCGAGACGGTCGTCTTCCCCGACCCGATTCCGCCGGTGAGCCCGACGAGGATCATGTCGCGCCGTTGACTTACTGTGCGGGCTGTTCGGGAGCCGCGCCGCCTTCGGCGCCTGCAGCGCCTTCCTGGCCGTACTCCTTGTAGTAGTCGGCCCACGCAGCTTCGCGTTCGGCGTCGTCGCCGCCCACCCAGTTTCCGTGTTCGTCGACTTCGAAGTGGCTGCGGTACTCCTCGGCCAGCTCTCCGCCCTCGGCGGCCTGCTTGATCGACAGGCTGATGCGGCGGCGGTCGAGGTCGAGGTCGATGATCTTGACCCAGAGTTCCTCACCCGGCGTCACGACCTGTTCGGGCGCTTCGACGTGGTGTGCCGACATCTCCGAAATGTGGACGAGGCCTTCGATGCCGTCGCCAACCTGCACGAACGCCCCGAACGGCACCAACTTCGTGACACGGCCGTAGACCAACTGTCCGACCTCGTGGGAACCGGCGAACTCCTGCCACGGATCCTGCTGGGTGGCTTTGAGCGAAAGGCTGATGCGTTCGCGGCTCATGTCGACATCGAGCACCTGAACCGTGACCTCGTCACCGACGGCAACGACCGAACCCGGGTGATCGACGTGCTTCCACGACAGCTCGGAAACGTGAATGAGGCCGTCCATACCGCCGAGGTCGACGAATGCGCCGAAGGGCACCACGCTGGACACGACGCCCTTGCGAACTTCGCCGGGCTTCAGGTGCGTGAGGAACTCGTCGCGTTGTTCGCGCTGGGTCTCTTCGAGGAATCCGCGGCGTGACAGAACGACGTTGTTGCGGTTCTTGTCGAGCTCGATGATCTTCGCCTGGAGAACCTTGCCGATGTAGGGCTGGAGGTCGCGCACGCGACGCAGCTCGACGAGCGATGCAGGAAGGAAGCCGCGCAGACCGATGTCGACGATGAGACCACCCTTGACGACTTCGATGACCGGACCTTCGACCATGCCATCGGCATCCTTGATCTTTTCGATGTCGCCCCATGCACGCTCGTACTGCGCGCGCTTCTTCGACAGAACGAGGCGGCCTTCCTTGTCTTCGAGGGTGAGGATGAGAGCTTCGATGCGCTCGCCCATCTTCACGATCTCGCTCGGGTTCACGTCGTTGCGAATCGACAGTTCGCGCGCGGGGATCACGCCCTCGGTCTTGTAGCCGATTTCAAGGAGAACCTCGTCGCGGTCGACCTTGACCACCGTGCCGGAGACGAGTTGCCCGTCTTTCAGTTCGACCATCGTGCCGGCGATGGCGTCGGCGAACGAAGTGTCGCGCTCAGTGATTTGACGAGGGGTGTAGGTGGTGTCGGACAACTGGGAATTCGCTTTCGAAGGGACGGGAATCGGTGGATAGGACCCCGAAAACCTACCAGCGGTGCCCCAAAACAAGAAACTCCGGGCTTTCGGGGGATGCTTCGGCTCTTGCGTACCTGCCCGGCTCCACCGAGTACACGGCGTCGGCGCTCAATCCGGCCTGTCGACACATGAGCCGCAGTTCACGGGGCGTGAAGCAACCGGTCCGCAGTTCGGCCGAGAGTGCCTCGCCCGCGGCGTTGTGGACCTCGGTTTGCTCGGACGACACCCCGGTTCCCGCGTCGAAAGAGGCGTCCGTGTGGTACTTGACGGCGTAATAAGCGTTGAAGGCGCTGAGCGCAAAGGCTCCGCCGGGGCGCAAGGCAGTCGCGATTCCCCCGAGGATCTCGATGTCATGCGCGAGGTGGTCCATCAAGCCGAACGCGCCCTGGCAGAGACACACCGCCGCGTCGAAAACCGGAGGGAGATTCACCGTTCGGGCATCCGCGCGCTCGAAGTTCGCGAACTCGCCGAGACCCTCGCGCTCGGCCGTCGCGTTCGCCACATCGACGAAGGTGTCCGAGATGTCGATTCCGTGCACCCTCATCCCCCGCCGCGCGAGCGCCAGCGCATGCCGACCCGGCCCGCAGCCGACGTCGAGCACCCGCGACCCTTCGACGAGACCGAGTGCCTCGACGAGAAACTCGACCTCTTGCTCAGTCCCCTTCGTGAAGGAATAACGCAGGTACGTCTCGCCCATGTGCGCGGCCAGTTCTTCGAACCAATGGCCGTCGGCGCCGACCTCACCCCGCGACATCACCACTCATTTTGTCGCGCTCATTTTGCGTCGGCCCACGTGCGACCCCAGACCGCGTTCACCTCGAGCGGCACCGCGAGCTCGGCTGCGCCGCGCATGATGCCGAGCACCAATTTCTCCACAGCGGTCTTCTCCGCCACGGGTGACTCGACGATGACTTCATCGTGAACCTGCAAGACGAGACGTGCCGAGAGACCCGCAGTCTCCAGCTCACGGTCGATACGGACGAGTGCGATCTTGAAGATGTCCGCTGCCAGGCCCTGGATCCCCGCGTTCATCGCTTGACGCTCCCCCGCCTGGCGGATGCGGAAGTTGTCACTCGTCAACTCGGGAATCGGACGTCGCCTGCCGAACAGCGTTTCCGTGTAACCACGATTGCGCGCTTCGGTCACCGTGCGGTCCATGTACGCCCGCACGGCGGGAAAGGCCGCAAAGTACGCATCGAGAATCTCCGTCGCCTCGGGAACGTCGATGGCCAGGCGCTGCGAGAGACCGTAGGCCTCCATGCCGTAGGCAAGACCGTAGGAAACCATTTTCGCCTTCGATCTCTGGTCGGCCGACACGGACTTCGCATCCACACCGAACACACGGGATGCGGTCGCATTGTGGATGTCGACTCCGGCATTGAAGGCTGCGATCAAGCCGGGGTCGGCGGCAAGATGCGCGATGCATCGCAGTTCGATCTGGTTGTAGTCGGCGACCAGCAGTTCGCAGCCATCACCGGCAACGAACGCCGTGCGGAACACCTTGCCCATGTCGCTGCGTACGGGAATGTTGTGAAGATTCGGGTTTTCGCTACTGAGGCGACCCGTGCGCGCAACGGTCTGATTGAAGACCGCGTGAATCCGACCGTCCCGCGCCACGACCGCCCGCAGACCCTCGCCATAGGTTCCGCGCAGCTTTTCGACTTCGCGGTACTCGAGCAGAGCATCGATGAACTCGGGCCATTCGTCGCGGAGCTTTTCCAACGTCGCGGCATCGGTGCTGTAACCGGTCTTCGTCTTCTTGCCCTTGGAAAGACCGCGCTCGTCGAAGAGGATTTTCTGCAACTGCGTCGGTGAGTTCAGATTGAAGTCTCGTCCGGCCAGGCCATGCAGAAGTGCGGTCAGTTCGTTTGCCCGATTCGTGAGGTTGCGCGTGATGTCGTCGAGGGTCGCGGTGTCGACACCGATGCCCCGCACTTCCATCCGAGCCAAGACCCCGACGAGCGGCATCTCCACGTCGAAGAACAGGGCCTTCATGCCCGTTGTCTCGAGCGCAGCCTCGAGCGGAGCGGCAAGCGCGGCCACGGCACGTGCGCGGGACGCACCGGCTGCAAAGGCACCGTCATCGCCCGAGGCCGATCCACCGAAATCGAGCTCACCGTTCGATTCCGGAGCGCCGATCGGCAAGGACGCTTCCAGATGCACCTCGACGAGACGATCGATGCGATGTCCACCGTCGACCGGTTCGAGAAGGTAGGCAGCAATCGCGGTGTCGAAGCCAACGCTCTCGACGTCGAGGCCGGCTTCCAGCATCCGTCTCCACAGTGGCTTTGCATCGTGTGCAACGATCTTCCTCGCCGCAACGAGACAGCGGGACAGCGCCTCGAGATCCTGCAGCGCGAACGCCACACACTTGCCGGCCGCGTCGTCTCCGATGGACAACACCGCACCTGCATCGCCGCAATCCCAGATCGCCACCGACGCAGCTGCCGCAATGTCCTTCGCGAGGGACATCTCGCCCTTGGCACTCCAACGCTCGAACTCGGACGAAATCGAGTCTGCGACCGTCGAGGAACCTGTCGCTGTGGACTCGGAGTCGCTTCCGTCGGACGTCGACCATTTCCCGAATGCTTCGCGCAAGCGCTTCGACATCGTTCGCATCTCGAGAAAGTCGAGAAGCCGCTGTGTAGCTGCCCAGTCGGGTCGTGGCTGGCAGCCTGCGGGACGGACGTCGACGGGAAGATCGTCGCGCAACACCATCACGGACGCGTTGCGCAGAACGCGTTCGCGGCCCTCTTCCAGCGCGGCCTTCAACTTCGGGGTTTGCTTGTCGTGGGAGTCGAGAATCGCGGTGAGGCTCGGGTATTCGTTCACCAGCTTCGCGGCAGTCTTCTCGCCGACGCCGTTCGCACCCACGAGGTTGTCACTCGGGTCACCACGCAGCGCCGCATAGTCGACGTAACGCGACGGCACGACTCCCGTGCGCTCGAGGATTCCTGCTTCGTCATACAACGCGTAGTCGCTGACCCCGCGCTTGTTGTACAGAACCTTCACGTGCGGGTCGCTCACCAATTGGTAACTGTCGCGGTCACCCGTCACGATGACGATGTCATCACCCGCGGATCGGCACATGCGGGCGAGGGTGGCGATGATGTCGTCGCCCTCGAATCCGGCCATGTCGAGGGCAGCAATACCGAGGGCGTCGAGCAGTTCGCGAATGATCCCCATCTGGCTTCGCAACGCATCGGGAGCCGCTTCGCGCTGGGCTTTGTACTCGGGCACCGCTTCGTGGCGAAAAGTCTTCTCCGGTCGATCGAACACCACGATGATCGAATCAGGCTGCTGGTCCTTGACGAGGTTCACGAGCATCGACGTGAACCCAACGACGGCGTTCGTGATCTGCCCCGCAGATGTCGCCATGTCGCTCGGCAACGCGAAGAACGCACGGTATGCCAGGGAGTTCCCGTCGAGAGCCAGACACTTCATCGGTCCGACCGCCCCATGCCGTCAATCTAGGGCAACAAGTCGCCGGCGAGAATTCGCTCGGCCACGTCACGCATCTTCGTGCGCTCGGACATTGCAGCGCGCTGAATGTAGGCGTACGCGTCGGATTCGGAGAGTCCGGCTTTGTCGATGAGCACGCCCTTGGCACGATCGATCAACTTGCGCGTCTCGAGTTGCTCTTCGAGCGCACCGACCTCGCTGGCGAGCAACTGGATCTCACGAAAGCGACCGAGTGCGACCTCGATCGCGGGGACGAGATCGGATTTCTGGAAGGGCTTGACGATGTAGGCGAGAGCGCCCGCATCGCGCGCTTGCTCGACTATTTCGCGCTGGCTGAAGGCCGTCAGCAGGACGACGGGACACAACTTCTCCGCCGAGATCGCACGGGAGGCTTCGAGGCCGTCGATACCCGGCATCTTGATGTCGAGAATCGCAAGATCGGGACGGTGCTCACGCACGAGTTCGACGGCCTTGTCGCCACGACCGGTTTCGGCGACGACCACGTATCCCTCTTCTTCGAGCGTCTCGCGCAAGTCGAGGCGAATGATCGCTTCGTCCTCGGCGATGACGACACGAGTGGCCATCAGATACCGCCGTTGCCCCGAAGCGCCGACAGCCGGTCGAGCAACTGGTCCTGACGCGTCTCGAGGTCGGCAACTTCGCGTCGAAGGTCGTCACGGTGGCGGCGCATCGCTGCCGCATGCGCGGAGGCCTGGCGGTATTCGAAGGCGGAGTCCGGCGTTTCGGAAACGATTGCGCGCAGCTCTTGGCTCGACGCCTCGTCCTCGAGAGCGGACAACTGCTCGTCGGCGAGAGCAAGCTTGGCGCGCGCAGCACGAAGTCGAGCGGCGTTCTGTTCGAGACGACGATTCACGAGCCAACCTCCATTCTTCTGACGAGAGTTCTTCTTTCGACCATTGCCTTCAAACATCAGTGCCCAAGGTGGGATTCGAACCCACACGCCCTTCCGGACAGCGGATTTTGAGTCCGCCGCGTCTGCCATTCCGCCACTCGGGCCGCCGCGACACAACCCTCGCGATGGGAACGGGAAGGCTACTGGCTGGTAGCGAAAACGCTTCCGAATCTGCCAAGCGTCTAACCTCGGTCCGTGCTCGCCTTCACCTTTCCCGGCCAGGGATCCCAACGTCCAGGCATGGGCCGCCCGTGGGTCGACCACGAAAGCTGGGAGTTGGTGGGCGAGGCGTCCGAGATCGCCGGCCGCGACGTCGGCAGGCTCCTCCTCGAAGCCGACGCCGAGGAGCTGAAAGACACCCGCAACGCGCAGCTGACCACCTATGTGTCGTCATTGATGGTGCTGGATGCCGTCGAGCGCCTCGGCATCGAGCCGAGTTTCTGCGCCGGCCATTCCCTGGGTGAGTACACCGCACTCACGGCGACGGGCGCGCTCGCCTTCGATGAAGGAGTGGCCCTCGTCGCCGAGCGAGCTTCGGCGATGCACGAAGCCGGAACCGCCTCGCCCGGCACGATGTCGGCTGTCCTCGGCCTCGATGACGACGACGTCGAGGTCGCGTGCCGTCGCGCCGACGCCGAGGTGTGGGTCGCCAATTTCAACGCGCCCGGTCAGGTGGTGATCGCAGGTTCACCTGCGGGAGTCGAAGCCGCAGCGGCCCATGCAAAGGAACTCGGGGCGAAAAAGGTGATGCCCCTTCAAGTGTCCGGCGCCTTCCACACCCCGTTCATGGCAGCAGCACGTGATCGACTGCGGCAGGCAATTGCCGGTGCGAACATCCGCGATGCCGAAGTTGCCGTTGTGTCGAACGTCGACGCCCTGCCCCACGACGCGGCCGACGAGTGGATTTCGCTGTTGTCGGCGCAACTCTCCAGCCCCGTGCGATGGAAGCACTGCCTGCTCACCATGGCCGAGGCCGGTGTCACCGGTTTCGTGGAGCTTGGACCCGGAGGCGTTCTCACGGGCATGGCGAAGCGCACCGTCGAAGGGGCCCGCACCATCAGTGTCGCCACACCCGACGAACTCGACAAATTGATCGACTGGGTGAACAAGGCCGCTCCGGCCGGCCCCGCCCCGCTCGAAGGCGAACATCTCTTCGCCACCGAGCGCCTGGTGGTGAGCCCATGTGCGGGTGTGTTTTCACCCGACACCCTCCACCCGGCCGGAACACGCATCAACGTGGGCGACCTTCTCGGTCGCGTCGGCGACACAGAGGTACGCAGCGCCTTTGCAGGGATCCTCCAGAGCTACATCGCAGTCGACGGCGAACGCGTGACGCACCGGCAGCCCATCGCCTGGCTACGGACACACTGACCATGCCGCAGATCCCCGGTAACGCCGTTGGTGCCCGGTTCACCGGCTGGGGACGCGCCCTGCCCCCGAAAGTCCTGACGAACCACGACCTCGAAGGAATGGTCGAGACGTCGGACCAATGGATCCGCGAGCGCACGGGCATCGAGAGGCGCCATGTGGGCGGCACAACCGCAGGTCTGTCGATCGAAAGCGGCAGCCGCGCTCTCGAGATGGCGGGGGTCGATCCACTCGACATCGATGCGCTCGTGTTGTCGACCACGACACCTGACCGCACGGTGCCGGCCACGTCCGCGACCGTTCAGCACGGCCTCGGCCTGAAATGCGGTGCGTTCGACGTGAACGCGGCATGCAGCGGATTCGTCTATGCCACCGTCGTGGCCCACGGACTCATCGCGATGGGTGCGCGCAAGGTGCTGCTCATCGGCACCGACACGCTGTCACGCATCACCGACTGGGACGACCGGAACACGGCGATCCTCTTCGCCGACGGCAGCGGTGCAGCAGTTCTCGAAGCGACCGACGGCCCGGGTCAGTTGTTGGGGTGGGACATCGACTCCGACGGTTCCGCCGAAGAACTGTTGTTCTGCGAAGTCGGCGGGACTATCCACATGGACGGCAAGGAAGTGTTCCGTCGCGCGGTCCGCATCATGGTCGACTCCGCCAAAAAGTCGATGGCGATCGCAGGCGTCACGGCCGACGACATCGCTCTCGTAGTCCCCCATCAGGCGAACATTCGCATCATCTCCGCCGCATGCGACCGACTCGGGGTCCCGATCGAGCGCGCGGCAGTGTGCATCCACGAGACCGGCAACACGTCGTCGGCTTCGATTCCCCTCGCTCTCTTCGACGCAGCCGACCAGGGTCGGCTCTCGGCCGGCGATCTCGTCCTCCTCGTCGGTTTCGGTGCAGGAATGACCGCCGCAAGCGCGATCATCCGTTGGGGCGTGTGACGTGTCACGGGTTGTGCTCGTAACCGGTGGCTCGAGGGGCATCGGAGCCGCGTGCGCACTGCGCTTTGCGGGCAACGGTGACAGGGTCGCGATCACCTACAACTCGACGACTCCCCCCGCGACGATCACCGATGCCGGCATCCTCGCCGTCAAATGCGACGTGACGTCCACGGAGTCCGTCGAGGCGGCTTTCACCGAGGTCGAAGAGAAACTCGGCAAGGTCGAGATCCTCGTGTCGAATGCCGGCATCACGAAAGACGGGCTCTTCGTGCGCATGAACGAGAACGACTTCACCTCTGTGATCGATGCCAATCTCACCGCTGCGTACCGCGTCTCCAAGCGCGCATCGCAACAGATGTTGCGCGCCCGTGCAGGTCGCATCATTCTCATGTCGTCGGTCGTGGGCCTGCTCGGGTCGGCGGGACAAACGAACTACGCGGCGTCAAAGGCCGGTCTCGTCGGCCTCGCCCGATCCCTCGCACGCGAACTGGGTTCACGCAACATCACGGTGAACGTCGTTGCGCCGGGACCAGTCGCGACCGACATGACCGCGGCTCTCGGCGAAGACCGCCTTGCAGAACTCACAGCCGCGGTGCCGCTCGGACGAATGGCGAGTGTCGACGAAATTGCGGGAGTCGTCGCCTTCCTCGCCTCGGACGACGCCGCCTACATCACCGGCGCCGTGATCCCCGTCGACGGTGGATTGGGCATGGGTCACTGAACCTCTCCGGCACCCCATTTTCTGACAGAATGGCAACACCCACCCAAAGGAGCAACCATGAGCGATGACCTCTTCGCCCGATTCACAAAGTGCGCCGTCGACGTCCTGTCGGTCGACGCTTCACAGGTCAAGAAAGAGGCCACCTTCGGTGATGACCTCGACGCTGACAGCCTCGATCTCGTCGAGCTCGTGATGGCGCTCGAAGAAGAGTTCGGCGTGGAAGTTCCCGAAGAGGAATTGAAGGACATCCGCACCGTCGGCCAGGCGTTCGACCTGGTGGTCTCCAAACTCTGATGCGCAACCCCTTCGCCGGAGGCGGCCCCCACCGAGTGGCCATCACCGGCCTCGGCGTCGTTGCCCCCTGTGGAATCGGACGCGAGGCGTTCTGGACGGGCCTCCTCGGCCCGGGTCTGTCCGACACCAAGGCAAACGAGATCGCGGACTGGGACCCTTCCCCTTACTTCGACAACCCCAAGGAAGCCCGCCGCGCGGACCGCGTCGAGCAGTTCGCCCTTGCAGCCGCGGCCGAGGCGTTCGAGCAGGCCGGGGCCATCACTGCCGACAAGGGCCGGTTCGGCACGATCTTCGCCACCGGCGTCGGCGGCCTTCACACTCTCGAGGAACAAGTTGGCGTTCTCCTCGAAAAGGGGGCGCGTCGCGTGTCCCCGTTTCTCGTTCCGATGATGATGGCCAACGCTGCCGGAGCCGCGATTTCGATGCGACACGGCCTGCGCGGCCCGAACGAAACGATCTGCACCGCCTGCGCCGCTTCCACCCACGCGATCGGTTACGCCGCGCGACTCGTCGCGTACGGAATGTGCGATGCGGTCGCAACCGGTGGATCCGAGTCCGCAGCAACACCCACGTCGCTCGCTGGATTCGGCAACATGACGGCGCTGTCCACCTCTGGGTCGAGCAAGCCCTTCGATGCCGGACGCGACGGTTTCGTGATGGGCGAGGGATCCGCAGTGCTCATCCTCGAACGATGGGACCTCGCGGTTTCGCGTGGCGCCACGATCATCGGTGAAATCCTCGGAGCCGCAAGCAACGCCGATGCCCACCACATCACTGCTCCTTCACCGGGTGGTGTCGGCGCACAAGCATGCATGCGCCTCGCCCTCGAGGATGCC
>JBBANY010000029.1:0-15808 GCA_040401695.1 Ilumatobacteraceae bacterium | reverse complement strand
GGATGCCGGGCTGTCGCCCAGCGACATCTCACACGTCAATGCCCATGGGACCTCGACTCCTCTCAACGATGCGGCCGAAGCCCAAGCCATGAAAGAGGTCTTCGGGGCGCATCGACCGGCGGTCACTTCGACAAAGGGCGTCACCGGTCACGCACTCGGCGCAGCAGGGGCACTCGAAGCAGCGGCTGTGTTGATGTCGTTTGCCAAGAAACTGATTCCGCCGACCGCAGGCACGACCGCACTCGACCCGGAACTCGACATCGATCTCGTGATCGGCTCGCCACGGCCCTGGACCCCCGGTCCGGCGATGTCGAACAACTTCGGCTTCGGTGGTCACAACGGGTCGGTCATCATCGGCCCCGGTGCCTGACGCCGTCAGGCGTCGACGAGTACGAACATCAGGTCGCATTCGCAGGCGACTGCGTCACCAACGAGCACCCGACCACTCCCCTTGCCTGCGCGTGACGACATGCGCCCCAGCGCCACCTCGATGGTGAGCACGTCACCTGGGACCACTTGACGGCGGAATCGCGCCGAGTCGAGGCCACCGAACAACGGCAACTTTCCGGCCATCTTCGGATCGGACAAGACGACGTAGGCACCCAATTGGGCGATTGCCTCACACATCAGCACGCCGGGAAGTGTCGGTCGACCGGGAAAGTGTCCCGAAAAAAACCACTCGTCCCCTGTCAGCCGCCACGACCCCCGTGCCGACGCGCCGTCGACGATCTCGCTCACTTCATCGATGAAGAGAAATGGTGGACGGTGCGGCAGTACTTCGGCGGGTGAAGGCAGCGACATACGGGAGGCTTACTTCCCGAGAGCCTTCAGGAGGTTGGTGGGAGTGTCTTTGGGCGACACCTTGTACCACGCCTCGAGAATCACACCGTCGGGGCCGATCAAAAATGCCGACCGCTCGATTCCCATGTACTCGCGACCGTACATGCTCTTCTTCTTCCAGACCTTGTATGCCTTTGCCACCTTGTTCTCCGTGTCAGCGAGAAGCGTGAAACCGAGTTCGTATTTCTCGTCGAACTTCTTCTGCTTCTCCGGCTTGTCGGGGCTGATACCAATGATGACGGTTCGACCGATCCGGTCCTTCACGTCGCGCAGACCGCACGACTGGACCGTGCATCCGGGCGTGTCGGCCTTCGGGTAGAAGTACACGAGGACCTTTTTCTTCGCAAACTTCGCAAGTTCGACCGTCTTGCCGTTCTGGTCGAGCAACACGATGTCAGGAGCTTTGTCGCCGACTTTCAGCATGCGAAAAAACTACTGGGTGTCGATTGCGTGACGCACTTCGGATATGTAGTCGCCCACGGCGTCGGGACCAGACTCCATGAGACGCCGCACGACCGAGGCGCCCTGAATGACACCGTCCGCGACGCGACAGGCCTCTCGTGCCTGCTGCGCATTCGACACTCCGACACCGACGAGCACGGGGAGATCGGTCACGGACTTCACCCGACCGGCTATGGCCGTGGCGGTGTTCGCAAGCGCATCACGCTCACCGGTGATTCCGAGGAGTCCAACCGCGTAGACGAAGCCGCGAGCCCGTGCGGCGATGCGCGGCAATCGCTCGTCGGGCGCAGTTGGTGCGGCGAGCATGACCGTCTCCACGCCCGCATCGTCGGCTGCGGCACACCATTTCGTCGCCTCTTCCAAGGGAAGATCGGGCACGATCGCCCCCGACACGCCGTTCTGCCGACAAAGCGATGCGAAGCGTTCGTGTCCCGTGCGGAAGACGGTGTTGTAGTACAACATCACGACGATCGGCACTTGAACGTCGAGGCTCGGAATCTCGGCGAGGATCGCCGGTGGGGTTGCCCCCGCGTCGAGCGCCCGCTGCGACGCCTCTTGGATGACGGGACCATCCATCACCGGATCGGAAAACGGGATGCCAACTTCGACTGCGTCGGCTCCGGCGGCAACCGCGGCACGAATGCCTTCCTTCCAGTTCGCCAGACCACCAGTGACGTAGGGAATCAACAGTTTGCGACCCTCCGCCCTGCGCGCGCGGAGGTGCGACTCGAGTCCCGTCACGCGAGGATGTCCATCATCTGGGCGACGTCCTTGTCACCCCGGCCGGAGAGGTTCATGAGAACGGTCTGGCCGGCCATGTTCGGCGCTTCACGCGCGATCCACGCCAGGGCATGTGCGCATTCGAGCGCCGGAATGATGCCCTCGGTCTTGGCCAGCAGGCTGAAGCCACCGATCACTTCTTCGTCAGTCACCGACGGATATTCGGCACGACCGATCTCGGAGAGATACGAGTGCTCGGGGCCCACACCGGGATAGTCGAGGCCCGCACTGATCGAGTGCGCCTCTTGCACCTGACCGTGCTCGTCTTGCATCAGGTAACTCTTCATGCCGTGCACGACTCCGGGCACGCCGCGGCCGACGGCTGCGCCGCCGGCAGGTTCGACACCCACGAGTCGCGCCTTCGTGTCGATGAAACCCGAAAAGATGCCGATCGCGTTCGATCCGCCACCGACGCATGCAACCACCACGTCGGGGTCGGCTCCCGTGGCCGCGAGACATTGCTCGCGAGCCTCGTCACCGATCACGCGGTGGAACTGTCGGACCATCCACGGGTACGGATGCGGTCCCATCACGGAACCGAGGCAGTAGTGCGTGGTCTCGACGGTTGCAACCCAGTCGCGCATCGCTTCGTTGACGGCGTCCTTCAAGGTGCGACTTCCCGAGGTTGCAGGCTCGACCTGCGCGCCGAGGAGGCGCATACGGAACACGTTCAAGGCCTGACGTTCCATGTCGACCGCGCCCATGTAGACCTTGCACTCGAGACCGAGCAGCGCCGCGGCGGTCGCAGATGCGACACCGTGCTGGCCCGCACCGGTCTCCGCCACGATCCGCTTCTTGCCCATTCGCTTTGCGAGCAGGGCCTGGCCGAGAACGTTGTTGATCTTGTGCGAACCCGTGTGGTTGAGGTCTTCCCTCTTCAACAACAGGCGAATACCGAGTTGACGACCGAGGTTGTTGCACTCGGTGAGAATGGACGGCCGCCCCGCATACGTACGCAGCAAGTGGTCGAGTTCGGCGCGGAAAGCCGGGTCGTCCCAGGCCTCGCGGAAACCGAGTTCCAACTCTTGGCACGCGGGCACCAGCGTCTCGGGCACGAAGCGACCGCCGAATTGACCGAAGCGACCCGACCCGTCGGGTTCGACCATCATGCTCATGGGTGTCAGTCTCGCAGGCGAGTCCCGTACCCCGCGATTCGTTTTGCGTGAATTTCGACCGTGTGCGGGCGACGGCTAGAGGTCGTCCTGCCAGTCGTAGGGCATCTCGTCGGGACCGATGTAGGGCGAAGGTGCAGCGGCCCGCGCCGCTGCGATGAATGCACGAACCAAACGGGGATCTTTCTTCCCGGGCTCACTTTCCACGCCGCTCGACACGTCGACGCCCCACGGGCGCGTCTGGCTGATGGCATCCGCAACGTTCGCCGGTGTCAGCCCGCCCGCGAGGATGATTCGCGGCCCCAATGCGACGTCACCGGCCAGGGACCAGTCGAACACCTTGCCCGAACCGGGAGCAGGTGCGTCGAGCAATACGAGACCCGTACCGAACTTGTCGGCGTGACGCGCATCGGTGGATCCGGCGACGACCGCCTTGATCACGAAGCGAACGCTCGCACTCACGGCTGCGACGTCGGCCGCGGATTCGTGGCCGTGCAACTGTGCGGCCTTCAGGCCCGCTTCGTGCACGAGGTCGACGACACGGCTCGGGTGTTCGTCACGAAACACACCGACGGTCAGGATCTCCGGAGGCAAACGACGGCTGATGTCGTAGGCGCGTTTGACGGCGATCTGGCGTGGTGACGGCGCGAAAATGAACCCGACCGCGTCCGCACCCATGGCGACGGCGAGAAGAGCGTCGTCCTCGCTTGTGATCCCGCAGATCTTGATGAACACCGCTCCCGAAGGTACTACGGCACGCGCAGAGCCTCGAGGGATGCACACACATCACCCGAAGTGACGAGGCTTTCGCCGACGAGCACGGCGTGGTAACCGGCGTCCCGCAGGCTGCGCGCATCGTCCGCCCCGCGAACACCCGACTCGGCGACACGCACCACCCCCGAGGGCATCTGCGCGGCCATGCGCACCGCTCGGTCATGGTCGACTGCGAAGTTGACGAGGTCGCGCTGGTTCACACCGATCAGGTTCGCTCCTGCGGCGAGCGCGACTTCGAGCTCATCCTCGTCGTGTATCTCGACGAGTACGTCGAGGCCGACAGACGTTGCGACGGAGTGAAAGTCCACCACCTCGTCTGAGGACAGGGCCGCGGCGATCAAGAGCACGCAATCCGCTCCCATCAATCGCGCGTCGCACACGTCGCGCGCATCGACGGTGAAGTCCTTGCGGATCACGGGCAGCCCGCATGCGCCACGGGCCACCTGCAGGTCGTCCACGGAACCCCCGAAGTGCGGTGCATCGGTCAGCACCGACATCGCGGTCGCACCACAACGCTCGTATACGTCCGCCATGACGGCCGGATCGAGACCCGGGTTCAGGTCGCCTTTCGACGGCGACCGACGTTTGATTTCCGCGATGACAGCCAAGCGATCAACGCTCTCGGCTTGGAGACGCGCGCGAAACTCCCGTGCAGCAGGCATTGCACGCGCCGCCACGATGAGGTCATCGAGGTTGCGCTTGTCGGCCGCGGCACGGTCGCGATGGTGCGCGACGATCTTGTCGAGATACGTCGCCAATGCGGACTAGCTGCCCTTGCCGCCGAGGGGCTTCACGAAGATCAATTCGGGACGGCCGCCCATGAAGGGCGCGAGGGACGGACCCCAATCCTTGAACCATTGCGCGCCCATGTGCGAGTTCAGCGCGTCCTGGTCGGTGTACATCTCCCACATCCAGAGCACGTTCTCGTCGACCAAGTCTTCGTTCAGGATGTAGTGGATCGTCCCTGATTCCTTGGCCACGTGATCCTGTGCCTTCATCAACTCACGCGCAAGATCAGCACGCTTCCCAGGCGCGGCAGTGATCTTGGCGACGACACCCACGCGATTTTCGATGCTCATGTTTCCCCCGTCTGTGTCCCAGTGTTTCCGGACGCTTCTCTTCTCAGAACCCTAGCCGTTGGCCGAGTTCGGCCGTCAGGTCGGCGATCGCAACACGCGCCTGATCCGTGGTGTCACGTTCGCGGATGGTCACGCAACCGTCTTCGAGCGAGTCGAAATCGACGGTGACGCAGTAAGGGGTTCCGATCTCGTCCTGCCGGCGGTACCGCCGGCCGATCGCCTGGGTTTCGTCGTAGTCGACCATGTATCGGGCGGACAACGTGGCGAAGATCTCGCGTGCGAGCGGCGTGAGCGTGTCCTTCTTCGAAAGAGGAAGCACCGCGACCTTGTACGGAGCGAGTCGCGGGTGAAGCCGCAGCACCGTGCGTGCCTCGTCGTTCACGACGTCTTCGTCGTATGCGGCCAGCAGGAAGGCGGCCATCGTGCGGTTGGCGCCGGCTGCCGGCTCGACCACGTACGGGACGTAGCGCTCGTTCGTCGCCTGGTCGAAGTAGTCGAGTTTCTGGCCGGAATGCTCGGCATGTTGCGTGAGGTCGTAGTTCGTGCGCTGCGCGATGCCTTCGAGTTCGCCCCAACCCCAGGGGAAGAGGAACTCGACGTCGGCGGTGCCCGCCGAATAGTGCGAGAGTTCGTCTGATTCGTGGGCGCGAATGCGCAACATCTCGCGCGGAATGCCCAGGTCGATGTACCAGTTCATGCGCTCGGTGCACCAGTAGTCGTACCATTTGCGACCCTCTTCGGGTGGCACGAAGAATTCGAGTTCCATCTGTTCGAACTCGCGCGTGCGGAAGATGAAGTTGCCCGGCGTGATTTCGTTGCGGAAGCTCTTGCCGATCTGTGCAATCCCGAACGGTGGCTTCTTGCGGCTGGTCTGCAGAACGTTCGCAAAGTTGACGAACATTCCCTGTGCGGTTTCGGGCCGCATGTACACCTCGGCACCCGACCCCTCGATCGGGCCGGCATGGGTCTTGAACATCAGGTTGAAAGCCCTCGCCGGGGTGAACTCACAGCCCTTCTTCCCCTGTGGACAGTCACGCTCCTCGATGTGGTCCTCGCGGAACCGCCGCTTGCACACCGTGCAGTCGACGAGCGGATCGCTGAAGTTCGCAAGGTGACCACTGGCTTCGTACATCTGCGGCGGGCCGAGGATGGCGGCGTCGATCAGGACGACGTCGTCACGCATCTGCACCATCGTCCGCAGCCAGGCGTCTTTCACGTTGCGCAGCATCAACGACCCGAGCGGGCCGTAGTCGTAGGAAGACCTGAATCCGCCGTAGATCTCGGCGCTCGGATACACGAAGCCCCGTCGCTTCGCGAGGTTGACGATCTGCTCGAGGTCTTTGGCTGCCATAAGAAAGGCAGAGGTTAGTCGTGACGCTCGAACATCCCCACGGATTTCAGTCTGCGCTCGCACTGCCTCTCGATTGCGACCGTGGCGATGTGGCTCACCTCGTGGGTGATCGGACTCTCCGGCTCGGCGAGAGCGGCGGCCAACTGCCCTCCGAGGATGCGCCGCATCAGCGCGACGGCTCCGGTCGAGATTGCGGGCCCCGTACGACAAGCCCGACACTGCAGACCTCCGTTCACCACGTCGAACGCCACGAGGTCGTCGGCCGATCCACACGAGGTACACCGACCCAGTTCCGGCTCGAAGCCCTCCGCCGCGAGGAGTTTCAAATAAAAGGCACCAACGACCAGCGACGAGCCGCCACGCGCCAACTCTCCGAGGGCTCCGACGAGCATCCGATGAATGTGGGGCACCGGCTCGCGGTCGATCGTCATCTGGTCGACCGCCTCGAGCATGGCGAGACCCTGGGTCATCTTGTCGAGATTCGCGCGCAGCGCCGAAGCGGTGTCGAGCGGTTCGACCTGCGACACGATGTCGAGCTCACGCCCTCTGTGGAGCAAGACCGACACATGACTCAAAGGCTCGAGTCGCGAGCCGAGTCGCGAACGTGTCTTGCGTACGCCTTTTGCAACGGCGCGCACCTTGCCGTTTGCTTCCGTCAGCAGGATGACGATGCGATCCGATTCGCCGAGCCGGTACGTCCGCAGAACGACGGCTTCGTCGCGGTAGTTGGTCACGCGTCGATCCCGCCGAACCGACGGTTGCGTCGCCGGAAGTCGTCGACCGCAACCTGCAGGTGCTCGCTGCTGATGTCGGACCACGGAATGTCGAGGAACACGATTTCGCTGTAGGCGAGTTCCCACACGAGCGATGTCGGCAGAGTGTCGGGCGGGCCGAGCACGACCACGAGATCTGGTTCGGCGTCGGCGGGCGCCAGCACGGCCCGAGCGAGGCTCTGCTCGGATGCGGTGGCGTGCACGCCGCGGGACGCCTCGTCCGCGCGAAGTCGTTCGACGACACGGGCAAAACGTGCACGACCATCGGGTTCCGGGCGCACGATGACCTCGACCCGACTGCGCTGGTGACGCAGCGCCTTGTCGATCATCGCTTCGAGGCGCGAAAGCATCGCGCCGTCGACGGGGACCGCGCCCGCCGACACGGGGACCAAGGTCAACCACCTCACACCCTCTCGCTCGAGCGCCTCTATGAGATCCCCGATACGACGATTCCACTCCCCTTGATCGAAATTCGCCCAGTCGTACAGAGTGCCACCTGCAACAACGACGTGGGCGAGGGGTTCTTCGGATGCCACGGGAGAACCGAGGGCCCTGCGCAAGCGTGCCTTCACGCGTTCTTTGGCGCGTGATTTCAGCCTGCCGAACACCGTCTCATTGTGCCACGACCTTGTGGTGTCCGCGGTTGTGGCGCGAGTTCATGTGATTGTTCCCGCAGTCGGCCCGCGCGGCGACCCTCTCGGTAAGGTTGCGCCATGGCCGACCGCAAGTTGCACGTTGCATGCATCATGGACGGCAACGGCCGCTGGGCCCGACGTCGAGGCCTGCCACGTACGGCCGGTCACACCGCCGGAGAAGAGGCGCTTGCCGTCGTCACCCGCGCAGCCGGCGACCGAAACATCGGATGGCTCACCGTGTTCGGGTTCAGCACCGAGAACTGGATCAGACCACGCGCCGAAGTTCGCCACATTCTCGCTATGCACAAGAAGCTCTTCGGCCGCCTCGACGAACTGAACGCCAACAACGTGCGCGTCAACTGGATCGGTCGTCGATTCGACGAGCCCGGTTCACGCACCCCTTCGTACGTTCAGCGGGCCATCAAGCGCGCCATGGATGACACCGCGCAGAACACCGGGATGGTCTTCACCGTGGCTTTCGACTACGGCTCACGGGCCGAACTCGCACGCGCCGCTCAACTTGCCGTTGCCGACACTCACAACGGGGTCCATCCCGGTGACATCGCCGCCAACCTCTACGATCCGGCCCTGCCCGACGTCGATCTCCTCATCCGCACATCGGGCGAATCGAGAATCTCGAATTTCCTGCTGTGGCAGATCAACGGCGCAAAGGTCCACTTCACGGAACGCACCTGGCCCGACATGTCGGCCGAAGAATTCGACCGCGCACTCGCGGTGCTCGACTGACGCACACATTGCCAGCATGACAAACGACGATCCCTCCGACGACGCTCCACGTGGCCGACATGTGATGCGCGACGAGATCGCGCAGGCACTCCACCACGTCACATCGGGTCTCGCAAACCCCGAGGACCGGCCCGGCCAGGTCGACATGGCACTCGCCGTGACGCGTGCCATCAACAACGACGGGCGCCTGATCGTTCAGGCGGGAACCGGAACGGGCAAGACGATCGCCTACCTCGTTCCCGCGATCCTTTCGGGCAAGCGCACGATCGTCTCCACCGCCACCAAGACACTGCAGGACCAACTCGCGCAGAGCGACCTGCCCCTCCTCGAGGCGACACTTCCGCAACCCTTCTCGTGGTCGATCCTGAAGGGTCGCAGCAACTACGTGTGCATGCAGCGCGTCTCCGAGGTCACCAACAACGCACGCCTCGAGCTCGAGGACCTCGGCGCCGGTCACCAACGGGAAGTCGACCAACTCGCCCGCTGGGCCCTGCAGACGACCTCGGGCGATGTCGCCGAACTCGACTGGCAACCATCTCCC
The DNA here is from genome assembly GCA_040401695.1 of Ilumatobacteraceae bacterium. Taxonomy (GTDB): domain Bacteria; phylum Actinomycetota; class Acidimicrobiia; order Acidimicrobiales; family Ilumatobacteraceae; genus F1-20-MAGs119. The sequence goes on along the minus strand of JBBANY010000029.1, from coordinate 6,714 downwards.
CGCGCATGGCAGACGGTCAGCGTCGGGGGCGACGAATGCCCTGGTGCCGCGCGCTGCGAGTCGGGCGGGAATTGTTTCGCCGAGTTGGCGAGGGCGCGTGCCGCCGCCGCCGATGTCGTCGTCGTGAACACCCACCTGTACGGAATGCACGTTGCCGCGGGCGGCGCGATTCTCCCCGAGCACGACGTCGTCATCTTCGACGAGGCACACCAACTGGAAGACACGCTCACGTCCACCGTCGGCGTCAGCCTCGCTGCATCACGCGCCACCACCCTCGCGGCGGCACTCCGTCGCGTCATCGAAGACGAACGGCTCCAAAAGCGACTTCACGACGAGGGCAAGGCGCTGAACGACGTCCTTGCCCCCGATGTCGAGCAACGCCTCCCTCTTCCGCTTCCCGATGCCGTCGTGGATTGCCTCACTGCATTGCGTTTGACGGCCGGTGAGTGTCTCGAAGTGCTGCGCGCAGTCGACTCCGCGGTCGACTCCGTGCGCCAGAAGATGTTCCGCGCGCAGACCCTCGCGACACGACTCGCAGACGACATCGATGCTGCGCTTCGTGCCGACACGTCCCATGTTCCTTTCGTCACCGGCACGGCCGAGCGGGCCGAACTCGTTCTCGCACCGCTCGACGTCGGACCCGCACTCGCCGAACACGCTTGGCCGGGCCATGCGGTCGTCTTGACGAGCGCAACGATCCCGCTGTCGATGCCCCAGCGGGTCGGCCTCGGCGACTCGGCCGAAATGGTCGATGTCGGAAGCCCCTTCGAGTACGGCGAGCAGGCGATGCTCTATTGCGCGACGCACCTCCCCGAACCGAACGCCGACCGCGACGATGCCGTGCACTCAGAGATGGCCGACCTCATCGCGGCTGCGGGCGGCCGAACACTCGCGCTCTTCACCAGCAGACGGGCGATGAACGCAGCCGTCGAGGCGTTGCGGTCGCGACTTCCGTATCCGATCCTTGCCCAGGACGAGAACCAACGCGCGACGTTGCTTCGCGAGTTCACGCTCGACGAATCGGCGTGCCTCTTCGCGACGGCGGGCTTCTTCGAAGGTGTCGACATTCCCGGTCGATCGCTCTCGCTCGTGATCATCGACAGGATCCCGTTTCCGCACCGCAACAACCCCCTCCTCGCAGCGCGACGCGAATTGCACGGTCAACGTGGTTTCACCGTGATCGATCTGCCGCGAGCGATCACGTCTCTCGCCCAGGCGGCCGGACGTTTGGTGCGCTCACGCACCGACCGCGGCGTCGTTGCCGTTCTCGATCCGCGTCTGGCCAAGAAGGGTTACCGATGGACCATCATCAACGCCCTGCCTCCGATGGCGCGCACCCGCGACAAGGCGGATGCAATCGAATTTCTGCGCAGCGCCATCGACGGCGCCTGACTTCAACCGGCCACGAGTCGGTAGCCCAGACCTCGAGCGGTCACGATGATTCGCGGTTCGTCGGGCTGGTCTTCGATCTTCACCCGGAGACGGCGGACGTGGGCATCGACCAAGCGGCTGTCACCGAGGTATTCGTACCCCCAGACGCGTTCCAACAACTGGTCCCGTGACAGGACCTGGCTCGCGTGGTCGGCGAATTCACACAGAAGTCGGTATTCGGTGCGCGTCAAGGGAAGTTCACGGCCGGCCTTCAACACGATGCCGAGGTCACGCCGAATCTCGAGATCGGCAACTCGGTCGAGCCGCGTCAGGGGTGCCGGCGCGGCGGGCCCCTCGTGCAACTGAGCGCGCCGCAACGCCGCACGGATCCGCGCTGCGAGTTCCTTGGTGACAACGGGCTTCGTCACGTAATCATCCGCACCGGCTTCGAGGCCGGCGACCAGATCGTGTGTGTCAGTTTGCGCCGTCACCATGATGATCGGGGTCACGGAGTGCGCCCTGATCTGACGGCACACGTCAAAGCCGGAAATGTCGGGCAGACGCAGATCGAGCAGCACCAGATCGGGCGGCATCTCGTTGAATTTCCTCAACCCCGTCGCACCGTCGGGAGCCTCGACCACTTCGTAGCCCTCGTCCTCGAGCGCCAGCCGAAGAGCCAGGCGGATGTTGTCGTCGTCTTCGACGAAAAGTAGCCGATGCACGGGGCTCATTCTGCCGATCGTCGCACGAGAGTGCTCAAATCGTTACACAAAACGCACAGAATTCGGCCTGCTTCGTCACAATCGAGCGGGATACTCATCGCCGGGTGGTTTCCTCCCGGTGGATCACTTTCCTCCCCCTTTTGTGGTCCACCGGGCGGAAGATTCGGCCACACTTGGTGTGTGTCCACACCGACCCGCAGAGAAGACCGGACGGTCAAGCTCGGACTGCGCGCGCGGACGCTCGTTTCCTTCGGTCTGATTGCCCTCGTGACTTCGATGTTCGCAGGCATCGCGACGTACTCGTTCAGCCGAAGCAGTCTCATCGACCAGCGCTTCGAGGCGACACGCTCGCAGGCGCTGGGCAACGCACAGGTCATGCGCACCCTCCTGCTGACACGTCGCAATCTTGCGAGCCAGGTGATCACCACCATCCGAACCGAGTCGCGTGGGTACGCACTCGTGCGGATCGACCCGCAGAACTTCTTCTACGCCACCGATCCCCTCAGCTTCACCCAGGCCGATCTCCCCGAATCTCTCGTCGCATCGGTCACGACCGGCCGCGCCGCCACACAGCGCTTCGATCACGACGGCGAGCTTTACCAAGGTTTTGGCATACCCATGCCGTCCGTGGGTGCCGACTACTACGAGGTGTTTCCGTTGCGCGAGACGCAACGAACCCTCAGTTTCATCCTCAGCGCCTTGCTTGCCGGGCTCATCGTCGCCACGGCGATCGCGATCGCTCTCGGCTGGTTCACCTCGCGTCGGCTTCTTCTTCCCGTGCGGCGGGTCGTCGATGCGGCAGCCGACATCGCGGGAGGCCGACTCGACGCACGCCTCGAGCCCGAAGACGACCCCGACCTCAACCGACTGGCCGTCACGTTCAACGAAATGGCCGACACGGTGCAGGAACGGATCGAACGCGAGGTCAGGTTCGCCAGCGACGTCAGCCACGAACTGCGATCACCCATCACGGCACTCAGCGCCGCGATCGACGTGCTCGCGGCCCGCAGGTCGGAACTCTCCGATCGCAATCAACAGGCACTCGACGTCGTCACCACACAGGTGAGGCGCTTCGACCGCATGGTGATCGATTTGTTGGAGCTCTCCCGTCTCGACTCCGGGACAAGCGTGCCTCGCTACGAGACCGTCGAGATCGCCGACTTCATCAGACGCATCGCACAGAGATCGGGCTTCGGCACGGTGCCGATCGTCGCATCCGGAATAATCCACGACCACATCACCAGCGACCGTCTGCGCCTCGAACGGATCATCGTGAACCTTCTCGTGAACGCGCGTGAACATGCGGAAGGTCCGGTGGCGATCCTCATCGACGGACGACTCGATTCGGTCGCAATCACCGTCGTCGACGAAGGGCCCGGGATTCCCGAGACCGACCGACAGCGAATCTTCAATCGTTTCGCACGCGGGTCGTCCGCCGCACGCGGAACCGGAACGGGGCTCGGCTTGTCCATCGCTCTCGAGCACGCCGTGGCACTGGGCGGGACGATCCGCATCGAGGACAACACACCGCGCGGCATGCGCTTCACACTGGAGATTCCAACCGAGCCTGATGGTGCGGAAGTGGTGGAGGAATAGTGCTGTCGCGTTCAAAGATCTTTCGGGGCGGCCCGATGGCACCGCTGGTCGCGACGATGATCGCCGTCGTCGCGCTCGTGTCATGCGGACCACGAACGCAGGATGAAGCGTCGCCACTGCGCGGCGTGCCCGGTGACCTCACGGCCCCCACTTCCACCTCGACGACCACCTCGTCGACAACGGTCGCCCCGACGATGACCACGGTCGTCGAAACGGAGTCGGTCCTGCTCCATTTCATTCTCGGCGAGACGATCACCACGACACTGCGCAACCTTCCGCTCAACCCGGACCCTCAGGCCGTGCTCGACTCACTCCTTGCCGGCTATCCGTCGAGTGCGTTCGGCCCCGACGTGCGCAGCGCAATCCCCCGAGACCTCGAAGCGACGGTCACCGTCGAACGTGGTCTTGCGACGGTCGACGTCGAGGGATCCCTCCTGGCCGAGATCTCCCCCATCGACCAGCCGCTTGCGATCGCACAGATCGTGCTCACGCTCACGTCGCGGCCGGGTATCGGACAAGTCGAGTTCCGGGTTGACGGAGACCCGCAGGCAGTACCGCGGGGCGGAGGCGAACTGGCGCCGGCCGATGAGCCCGTCGCTTACGACGACTACGCGGTTCTTGTTTCGAACGGAATCATCCGCGACAACGGACCGTGACCTTCGGCGCGTTCAGTATCCCAGGCGTTCGATTCTGCCCGGCTTGCGCTGCCAATCCTTGTCGACGATCACACGCAGTTCGAGATAGGCCCCCGGCGCCATCTGACGTCGCACGGACTCACCAACTTCCTTGAGAAGCGAACCACCGCGACCGATGACCATTCCTTTTTGGCTCTCGCGCTCGACGACGATCTCACAGCGCACCCGCGGCCACTCCCATTCGGTCACCCGTGTCGCAATCGAGTACGGCAACTCGTCCCGGGTGAGCCGCAGCAATTCTTCACGCACCAACTCCGCCACCCACTCCTCATCGCTCACGTCACCGGTTGCATCGGCCGGGTAATACCACGGACCCTCTGGCAATGCCCCGAAAAGAGCGGCCGAAAGCTCGTCGACACCCTTGCCCGAGCGCGCCGAAACCGGGAAGTACTCGTCGGCGGTGAGAACGGTCGAGCGCGACAGTTCGGTGAGGATGCGCTGGGGCGCCACCGCGTCGCACTTGTTGGCAACGACGTAGAGCTTCGTCGCTTTGCGGTCGATCAGCACGTTGGCGGCGACCCATTCGTCGCCTTTGCCGAATCCACTTTCGGCATCGAACACCAGGACGACGACGTCGACGTCCACGGCACTTGCCATCGCAGTCGCGTTGACACGCTCACCGAGCGCCGTGACCGGCTTGTGCAGGCCGGGGGTATCGACGAACACGATCTGCGCGTCGTCACGCACGGCCACGCCGTGTATCCGCCGGCGGGTGGTCTGAGGTTTGTCCGACACGATCGACACTTTTTTCCCGACGATCGCATTGACGAGTGACGACTTGCCGACGTTCGGTCGACCGACCACCGCGACGAGACCGGATCTCATCGACCGACGAGTTCCGCGAGGATCGGCGCGAACGCGTCGAGATTGGCCTCGAAGACCGTGTAGTGACTGATACCAGTGGTCTCCCGACGTTCGAGCAATTGTTCGACACACTGTGCGACCGTTCCGATCACCACGTGCGGAATGTCGAGCGCGTCGGATGGGTCGTCGAGGCCGTACCCTCGCGCGACTTTCTCCATCATCGGAATACGGTCGTCGGTCACGAAGACATTCGTGAGATTCGTGTGCAGTTCCAATTCGCTCATGCGGTCACCCGCCGCTTCTCGCACCCACGCCAACTTTTCTGTCGTCGCCGCGCCGGTTGCGTTCGCCGCTGACTCGCGTCCGACACGACCTGCCGACATGTTCGGCACGAACGACACGATGTCAGCCTTTCGTGCCGCGAGGGACAAGACGCGCTTGCCCCCGCCACCCACGAGAATCGGGGGTCCTTCGGCACTGGTCGGCTTGGGGTCGTTGGGTGCTTCGCGCAACGTGTAGTGACGGCCCGCATAGGTCGCAGAGTCACCCTGCCAACACGAACGCAACACGTCGATCGCTTCGGACAGGCGATCGATGCGTGTGCCCGCGGGCGCGAAGTCCTGGCCGATCGCTGCATGATCGGCCTCGAGCCATCCGGCCCCGATACCCAGTTCGAGTCGACCGCCACTCAACATGTCGAGCGTTGCAGCATCCCGCGCGACGATTGCCGGGTGCACCGATTCGTTGTCGAGCACCAACGTTCCGATGCGCAGACGCGACGAGTGCGACGCAACGAAAGCAAGTGCAACGAGCGGCGAAAAGCCCTTTGTGCCCCGATGCTGTGGCATGTGGACGACGTCGTAGCCCTCTGCGTCGACCCTTTCCACCAACTTGCGCCACGAAGTCGCATCCGGCGCGCCCGACGTCATCACGCTGAAACGAAAAACACGACGCTCGACACCCACGGATGACAGACTAAGCGCATGGCCTCGGGACACACACCCCTCGATCCCCGACGCTGGTTCGACCGCATGCAGCCCCAGACGCTGCAGATCGCGACCTGGCTCCTCTATCTCAACGGGTTCTTCCTGCTCATCGACGTCGTCGACAACAGCGACTACCTCGGGTACTTCCGTGTTCAGTACGGATGGGGCCTTCCCCTCGGCGTTGCCGTCGTCGTATTGCACGCTGCCGGTGGATGGCTGATGGCCAACGACCGCAAGCTCGGCTGGAAACTCGCCGTTGCCGCATCGTTCACCCCCTTCGTGCTGCGATTCATCGCCTATTCCGACATCGAGCGTCAGTTGAACGGTTCGATCAGCCTGTACCGCAAACTCACCGGCGGCAGCACCCTGAGTGCGATCTTCGAGGTCGCACTCTGCGCGCTGCTCCTCCATCCTCACAGCCGTCAACACCAGAAGATTTGGTATCACTGACCGGTTTTCACGGTGCCTCCGTGGCGTGAGAGACTGGCACCATGGCAACAGTGATCAATGGCATCGACGGACTCAAGTCCTCCGTCGGCA
>JBBANY010000028.1:20990-26894 GCA_040401695.1 Ilumatobacteraceae bacterium | reverse complement strand
CACTTGCCCGACAGGCCGGAGAAGATGAAGTCACCCGGCAGACCGAAGGCGAGGATGGCACCCAGCGGCACGAACACCGCCACGTACCAACCGATGCGCTTCGGGTACGGCGACAGCGGTAGTCGCTTTTCCTGGATGTTGCCGCGCACCGGCAGCGCCTTTCCTCGAAGGAACAACACTGCGACGATGATGACGAGCGGGATCGCGTCGGTGGCACCCGACTGCAACCACTCGGGGAACCAGCTCTCGCCCGACATCCACGTTGCGACGACGGTCTGCAGCATGCCGATTCCGATACCGCCGGCAATGGCGATGGGAACCGACGAAAGCGAGCCGATGAGCGCCGCACCGAGTGCCGGGACGATGAGCGTCGTGAACTTCACGACGTTGAGTGCGCCCGTGACCGATCCGACGAGCACACCGGCGATGCCGGCCGTGACTGCGGCGATGATCCAGTTCGACAGGGCGAGTCGCTCGGGCGAGTAGCCCAAGAGCACCGCGCCCTTTTCGTTGCCGGCGGCAGCGCGCGTGGCGAGACCGAAACGCGTGAACTTGTAGTTGAACCACAAGAGCAATCCGACGAGGCCGGCGACGATCGCGAGCGCGAGGCTCTCGACGGGCAGCGGCTTGCCGAAGCCGAGGAAGTTCTGGAAGACGTCGTTCGGAAAGAGCACCGGTTCGGGCTGCGGGTTCTCCGCACCGAAGTTCACCAGTGCAACGCCCTGCAGGTACAGCATCACGCCGATTGCGCCGATGACCTTGCCGAGCGGGGCTGCGTTGCGCAGCGGCTTGAAGACGAGGTAGTGCATCGCTGCGCCGATCAATACCGACATGAGCAACGAGACAATGATCGCCACCCACTTGTCGACAGGCCCGCCGCTGGCGAGCGAGATCTTCACCGGAATGTTGGCTTGGTGCGTTGGCAGAATGTCCACCAACGGCAACCGGATGGTTCCGTCGAGTCGCAGGTAGTTGTAGGTGAACGCTGCGTACATCGCAACGGCACCGTGGGAGAAGTTGATGACTCCCGAACCCTTGAATGCGACGACAAGACCCGTGGCCATCATTGCGATGAAGCCGCCGGCGCCCAAGCCGAGAAATGCAAATCCAATTGCATCCTTCACGTGCTACCCCCTTTTGTTTTGTGCACGTCGCGAAACAAGAAACTACACGGTGACGAGCGGCACAGGAAAGAAATCAGGGAAACGAAAAGGGGGCGGTCCGAAGACCGCCCCCTTGACGATTCGTTTCATCCGACGACTGTGCGTCGGATGAATGTGATCACTTGCCGAAGTCGAGGTCGGTTCCGGCGATCAGGCCGAGACCCGAGAAGTTCGCCTTGACTTCCTTCAGTGCCTTACCCGTCCAGCGCGATGCCGAGACCGTCGAGTTGCACACTGCAACGTACGGAGCAACGGCCTTCTTGCAGGCGAGTCCGGTCGAAGCGAAGGTGTGGAATCCGTTCGTCGATTCGATGAACTTGGTGAGTGCCGGACCGGTCAGCTTGGTGCCGAGCTGGTTGGCCATCTGCCAAATTGCCATGACGCCGGTGAAACCCTGGGTGCCGAAGCCCTTTTCGAGGGACGTCTTGTCCTTCGCGTACTTCTTGCCCTTCGAGTTGTAGAGGCGAGCCTCACGCTGCTGCTGCGGGTCCTTCAACGCATCCGGGTCGAGAATCGAGGCTGCACCAACGGTGTAGACGCCCTTGATCTTGTCGCCGAGTGCACGCATGGTGGTGAGGTCGATGCAAGCGCCCGAGAGGACGAGCGGCGTTGCCGGCGTCCAACCAAGCTTGAGCAGCGAGTTCACGAAGGTCCAGCAGTCTGCACCCTGAGCCGAGTACACCATGACGTCGGGCTTGAACTCGAGCACCTTCTGCGCGTCAGCGGTGACGTCAGCCGAACCCGGCTTGATCGGCACGCCGATGTGGGTCATGCCGGGCATCTTGCCCGCGACCTTCGAGGTGTTCTTTCCGTTCGAACCGTTCAACACGTTGAGCGGCTTCTTCTCGAGGTCGTGGTAGCAGAACACACCGGGAGGCGTGTTGGCCCACGGCACACCGACCTTGGTGTTGGCCTTGTACTTCAGCACTTCAGCGGTCGCGAACTCGATGAGACCGGTGTGGACACCGAGACAGCCGCCGCCGCCACCGATGGCGTAGACGCCCTTGGTGGTGAAGTCGGCGGGCGAAATCGGCGTACCGACGACGACCGGGACCTTCGCGTTGTTCAAGATGCTGAAGTGGTTACCGAAGAAGTTCAGCGTCGAGTAAACGACGAGTGGCTTCTTTGCGGCGAGTTCGTTGGCACACTTCTGCGAGTCGGCCGGGTTGATGGCCATCTTGCAGACTTCCAACTTGAGCGGACGACCGGGCTTGCCGGCCTTGTAGTCGGCGCCGACGCCACCCAGTTCCTTGTTGATGTAGTCAACGGCGGCCTGCGCCATCACCGTGTACTCCGGGAACGAACCAGCGGGGTCGCCCTCGGGGTTCATGATGCCGATGATGACCGGCTTGCCGGTTGCCTTCAGCGGCTTTGCCTCGCCACAGGCAAGTGCCTGCTCGAGTGCGCCTGCGCCCTTGCCGTACTTTGCATCGAGTGCTGCATCCGGCGCGGCCGGACACGACTTCGCTGCAGCCTTCGGCGAGGCTGACTTTGCCGAGGCACTTGAGATTCCGAACGAACCCACCGTCAATGCGGCGAGAATCGCGGGAACCACAAACCTCTTCGTGTGATTCTTCAAATGTTCCCCCTGTGAACACGGGCACGCGTGCCCGATTGTTGATGTGACAACCGGCATGCCGGCGTGGCAACTATAACCACGGTCACATCGCGAAGTAAATGGGATCGCAACACAAAACCCTTGAGAATCAAGGCTTCATTGCAGGGTGCAGGGAGTTCGTTTGTGAATCGACACCAACGAAGAATGCCCAGCGCGGGTTACCGAACGGTACGGCCAGAGATCACGTCGAACGACGAGGCGAATCGTCAGTCGATGAGGGCGGTTCCCGACACCACGATCTCGCCCGGCGTCGGGTCGTCACGGCGCAGCCACACGTTGACTTTCCGTACAGGCGAATCCGCGAACGTCTCGTTGCCGACGACTTCTCCGCCGGCAACGACGCGATCGCCGTCGAACACTGGACGATGGAACGCAACGGTGAGCCGACGCACGCAACCTGCTCCGCCGAATGCGTGCAACGCGTTCACGATGTAACTGAGGTTCAACGGACCCTGGTTGATGACGCGGCCGCCGAGGCCCATCTCGGTCGTTGCAGCGCGATCCCAGTGCACGCGGTACGGATCGCGCAGGATCGCGGCCATCGTCTTCATGCGTTGTGCGTCGACACCGTCGACGGCGAACTCGGGAATGCTCTGCGATGTCGTCGATGTCGTTTCCGCGGTCTTCTCCGCGGGTCGTTTGTAGGCGGCGGTGCCGTGTTGGCGACGGAAGCGCCATGAGTTGGTGACGCGCGCAACGAGGGCATTGCCGTTCGCAACGTCGCGCAACTCGATCGCGAACTTCATCGCGTCGTATGCATTGCCCTTGTCGTCGAGCATGTGTTCCCAGTGCACGATCGATCCCTGCACGTCGTATTCGGTGTCGATGCGCAGGCGCGAGAAATATTCCCAGTCGTAACCGTCGAGGCCGACCGAGCCGGGTCCTTCGGCGCCGCAGACCTCGAACAACTTCGCGATGTTGATACCCGACCCGAGGATCGGCACGTGAAAGAGCGCAACCGGGTGCACCAGGCCGTCGGGCAGTTGCTCGGACGTCGTGCAGTCCGTCAGGAGGAAGTTCTCCCAGTGGGCAATCGTGTACCGTCCACCAGGGAAGCGGTAGCCGAGGATCTCGTTGTCGGGAAGCCCCGAGCGCGCCGTCGTAGTCACGAGGGGGAGTTTGTCATGTCATCAAAGGTTTCGCGTACACACACACCGGTCGACCCGGCCGATGCGAACGTCATGGATCTGTTCCGCATGGACGGAATGGTCGCCGTCGTCACGGGTGCCGGCCGCGGTATCGGTCGCGGCATCGCCCTCGCATTTGCGGATGCGGGCGCCACGGTGGTTCTCACCGCGCGCCGTGAACACGAACTCGACGAAGTTGCCGAGCGCATTGCACAGCGCGGCCAGAAGTCGATGAAAGTCGTCGCCGACATCACGCATCCCGACACCATCCCCACCATCGTCGACCGCGCGATGAACGAACTGGGATCCATCGACACCTGGGTCAGCAACGCCGGCACCTCGGACTATCCGGGGAACTTCGCCTTCGAGGACTTCCCCGATTGGCACTGGGACAATCAGATCGCGCTGAACCTGCGCCCGCACTTCGTCGCCGCACGCGCCTGCGCCGCCGTCATGAAGCCGGGTTCGACGCTCATCGGCATTTCGTCGATTGCGTCGCTGAAGCCCGCGGTGAACTTTGCGGCCTACGGCGCGGCGAAGTCGGGCATGAATTCACTCGCACTCACGCTTGCAACCGAGCTCGGCCCGAAGGGCATCCGCTCGAACTGCATCTCTCCCGGCACGGTGCCGACCGAGGCGACGAAGACCGTCGGCCACGTGACAGACGCCCAGTTGGAGGCCACCGCGGTGCGCATCCCGATCCGCCGCCTCGGCACGCCCACAGACTGTGGTGCAGCCGCAGTGTGGCTGGCGTCGCCCGCGGGCTCGTGGATCACGGGCCAGAACATCGTGGTGTCCGGCGGCGCCTGACGGAAATGTGTCCACATTGATTGATAATGTGGACACATGGATGTGGGCATCAGAGAGCTCAAACAGCGTCTTTCCGAAATCATCGATCTCGTTGCCAATGGCGAGACCGTCAGGGTCACCGACCGCGGCGTGCCGAAGGCACTGCTCACGCCGGCCATCTCGGCGGATCGGCTCGCGATCGGGATCGAGGAGGGTTGGGTCCGCGCGCCTCGACGGGAAGGACAAGTGGGCCGCGGACCTCGGATGAAGTCGGACCGTCGCGTGGCGGACGTACTCGCCGAAGATCGCGAAGACCGAGTCTGATTCCGGATGACGACGTACGTCGACTCGAGTGCCCTGACAAAGCTCTATGTCGATGAGCCTGCGTCCGCGCTCGCCGTCGAGATTCTCTCCGTCGATCCGGTTCTGGCAACGTCGATGTTGTCGCTCGTCGAAGTGCGCCGAGCTCTCGCACGCCACTTCACCGGAATCAATCTCGTGCGAGCGCGTGAATTGTTTGAGGCTGATCTGGATCGAATGGCCCTGATCGAACCAACGGAGTCGATCTGGAACTATGCGGCCGACATTGCCGAAGAACTGGGGGTGCGTTCGCTCGATGCGGTGCATCTTGCCGTCGCAAAACGGCTCGAAGTCGCCTCACTCCGATTCGTGACGTTCGACATTCGTCAAGCTCAAGCTGCACGCCTCCTCGGGCTGAATGTCGTTGGCGCCTGAGTTTTTTAGAACGTGACGGGCAGGTGCCAGCAGGCGTGCATTTCGCCCCAGGCCTTGCACTTCATCACGGGATTCGCGCCCGCGGTGAGTCTCACGTTCGGCAGCATCTCGAGCACCGCTTGTGATGCGGTCGTCGCGGTGTCCCGCGTGATTGCGTAGAGCGAACGTGGGCGACCGACGGGCAGTGCCGGGTACTTCGACGGCGTGCCGAGCGCAGGGGTGATGCCCGACGGCAGTCCGTCGGCACGGTACTGGCCGCGAGGTTCGCGCTGGACGAGGTCTTTGCGCCCGACGATGAATTGGTCGGGGTTCTTGAAGATGCGCTCGTCACGGTTCGCAGCACCCGCCGAGCAGATCACTAGTGCACCCTCGGGAATCAACAGCCCGAAGCGTTCGACTTCGCGTCGTGCGAAGCGGTCGGCGCTGATGACGGGCGTCGAATGGCGCACCGTTTCGAGGTACGCGTACTTGA
>JBBANY010000028.1:15785-20980 GCA_040401695.1 Ilumatobacteraceae bacterium | reverse complement strand
CGTACTTGACGAGTCGACGTTCGCCGCGAACGGACTCGAGTTGTTCGGGATGGGTGAGAAGCAACATCCACATGTTCGCGAGCGCGCCATGGAGCGTTTCGTGGTCGCCCTCGAGCAGCGTGGCAACGACGTCGTACGCGGTGGTCTGGGGTCCGTCGATTTCCAGCGTCGCCACGGCCGACAGCCAGTCGTCCTGTGGGTCGCTGCGGCGCTTGTCGAGGAGCGGCGTGAAGTAGTCGACCAGTTCGCGCATCGCCCGGCGTCCCGCCTCTTGGTTGGTGGGGTGCCATCGCCAGCCGCGCTGCATGCGCAGGTATCGATCGGCAAAGAGTGCGATGTCGGCATCGGGAAGACCGATGGTGCGGCCGAGCACGACGAGAGGGAACGGCGCAGCAAAGTCAGCGACAAGGTCTGCCGAGCCGTTCTTCACCAAGGCACCGAGCAGCTCCTCGGCCGCGCTGTGCGCGTTTGCATCGATCCCCTTGGCCTGCGCGGTGAGAACGGGCACCTGGTTGCGCAGGTCACGCCCGAAGTCGGCCAGGTGGTAGTGCCAACGCTTCGAGCGCACGGCGAAGTTCGCATTGTCGGCGAGCACCGAGGTGACGTCGTTGTAGTGCGTCACCCAAAAACAGTTGCCGGGCCAGTCGCGCCACGCGGGTCCGTACGCGCGCAGTTTCGCGAGCAACGCATACGGGTCGTCGAGGTAGTCCTGCGTGCGCATTTGCCCGGGCTTGACCGGCGGCGGAGCGCCGACGCGTTCGCGCTGGAAGACCTCGTAGCTGCGGTAGCCGGCCTCGTCGTCGCCACGTTCGCTGGCGAGTGTGTCGTTCTCGTTGTCCGAGCTGTACGTCATCTCACGCCTTTTCGAACTCGAGCCACAGTTCGTTGATGGCTCCGAGGCCGATCGGGGCGAGTGTCACTCCGTCGATGTCCTTTGGCATGCGGTCCTCGACGATCGCGACGTTCTTCACGCGCTTCGACATGATGTTCGAACCAATCGATGCTTCCTGGTGCGAGATCCACGCACCGGGGCACAGGTGCGGTCCGACGCCGAAGGCCATGTGGTTGCACTTGCCTTCCTTGCGGTAGCCGGCGCGGACGATCTTCTCGGTGTAGAGGTCGTCGCGGAAAATGTCGAAGCGCTCGGGGTCGGTGAACACACGCGGATCGTGGTTGGCGGCCCAGTCGACCATGTGCATCAGCGAACCTGCGGGAATCTTGATGCCGTGCATCTCGATGTCGAAGGTGTTGTGGCGGGGCTGGCCGCCGATCGACGACGAGTGTCGCAACGTCTCGTGGAACGCGGCATCCCACAACGCGTCGTCGGCGAGGACCGCAGCCATCTGGTCCGGATGCTGCAGCAGCAGGTACCACATGTTGAGGATCGCACCGCGAGTGGTTTCGCCTCCACCGCCCACGATGAGGGCGATGTTCGACGTGATCTCCTCCGTCGACAGGTAATCACCGTCGATGACCGTCTGGCACAGCTCGGAGATGATGTCGGGCGCGACCTGATTGCCGTTGTCGTCGAGCAGGTACTGGGGCGCCTTTCGGCGCTGTTCGACGATTTCTTCGACGAAGTCCTCGAGGTCCTGTCGTGCCATCAGACCTTTTTGTTCGAAGTCGCGGCCGCCGATGCCGCCCATCATGTTCTTGTACCAGTAGAAGAATCGGTCCTGTGCGTCGTCGGGGAAGCCGAGTACCTGGCACACGACACGGATCGGAAAGTCGTTGGCGAATGCGCGACCGAGTTCGATGACGTACTTACCCGTCGAAGGGTCGTATTCCGACATGCCCGAGGCGGGGTCGAACCATGCGTCGATCATGTCGTTCGCCATTTTGCAGATCGCACCGAAGCGCTTGGTCAGCGCGCTGCCGACGAGGTGGCGACCGTAGAGGTTTCGGCGACGGCTGTGTTCGATACCGCTCAGTTCCAACTGCGTGTTGCCGAGGACGTGATTCGAGCTGCCCTTGGGGATGGTGTTGAAACCGAGACCGTCGAAGTACGCGTCGTTGATGTCGGCGTAGCGCGTGACGAAGTAGCAGTTGTTCAACTTGTCGTGGAAGACCGGATAGTGGTCCTGCATGATGTGGTAATAGGGGTACGGGTTGCGCTGGAATTCTCGCGAACCAAAAATGCGAGGGTCGATCAGCGGGATGCCGTTCTCGTCGTGGCCCATGTCGCACGGCGTACCGAGCGGCATCAACGGAAAGTCCGCCTGCTCGGTCGAGGCGCGCTCGACGGCGATCTCGAAGGCGTCGCCGACGACGATCTTCAGGTTCTCGGTCAACGACATGTGGCCCCCCGGTTCGACTGTCGGTTTCCCACCACTATAAGAGGTAGGAAATTCGCCCGTCCGAGTCGGGCTATGTTCGGCGCCATGGGGACAACATTGAAGGGGCGTCGGGCTCTCGTCACCGGCGCAGCAGCAGGTTTGGGCAAGGCATACGCGATCGCGCTCGCTCAGGCGGGCGCCGACGTGGCCATTTGCGACGTGAACGATTCGGTGAAGACCGTTCGCGACGAGATCCGCGGTCTCGGCGTCAACTGTTGGGCGAAGGTTGCCGACGTGGCAAAGAAGAAGCACGTGAAGGCTTTCGTTGACGGCGCAGCCGACAAGTTGGGTGGCCTCGACATCGTGGTGGCGAACGCCGGGGTCGTGCGCGTCACCAGCCCCGCAAAGGACGACTTCTCGAAGGCGGTCGACGACTTCGAATTCATGATGGACGTGAACCTGCGCGGCGTGTATCTCACGGGGCGCGCTGCAATCCCGTACCTCATGAAGAACGGAGGTGACTTGATCAACGTCACCACCGACCACATCCACACGTGTGGTTGGCCCGAAACCCACTCGCACGACGACGCGCAACTCTGCAATTGGAAAGACGTGCAGCGGTCGGCCGTTGGTGGTCCGGGCTTCGACGTGTACGACGCGTCGAAGTGGGGAATCAAGGGTCTCACCAACGCGTGGGCGCGTGCGCTCGCACCGCACAAGATTCGCGTCAACTCATTCGGTATGGGGGCGACGGCGACTCCCATGTACCTGGGCTTCCTCGGCGGGCGGCCGCCCGCACCGGGTGTCATGACCCCCGAGGGCGTCGCGGGAGTTCTCGTCGACCTCATCACCGAGGGGCCGAATGGCCGCACGGGTGATTGCGTGCAGTTGTGGGCGGGGCATCCGACGGTGCTCCCGCCGCCGATGCTCGACGGCATCCTCTGCGCCGCCGATCTGGCGCGCGCGTGACGGGGCGGTGAGCGAGATGGCGGGCAACGACCTTGCATCGATCCGCGCAGCCGCCACGGCGCTCAGCCCGTGGGCGCACATCGCCACCATCGGCCGCGACGGTCGTCCCGACGTCGTGCCGGTGCATCCGTGCTGGGAAGGCGACGTCATCTGGATCATGATCGGAAACGAATCGGTGAAGGCGAAGAACGTGCGCCACAACAACCACGTCGCTCTGCACTGGCAGGTGACCGAAAAAGGTGATGGTGTCGAGATCTGGGGGACCGCCTCGCTGCACGCCGACCTCGAGACGAAACGCCGCCTGTGGAACGGAGTCTTCGACTACGACCTCAACCTCTTCGCCCCCGGCGGGCCGGACAATTCGCCCGATGCCGGCTTCATGCGCGTCGACCCGTACCGGGCATTGCACCTTCCCGCGTACGGCATGGGCGGCAGGTTCGAATGGCGCGCCTGACTTCGCTCGACCGCTCGGTGGCGGGCAAGACAGTCATCGTCACCGGTGCTGCAAGTGGCATGGGTCGTGCAACGGCGCATCTCTTCGCCGACGAGGGCGCGAACGTGGTGGTTGCCGACCTGGGCGACGACCGCGTGGCGCGTGTGGTCGCCGAGATCACTGCCGCGCACGGGACTGACCGTGTGATCGGCGTGCCAACCGACGTGACAGCCGACGATCAGCGGCGTGCGCTCGTCGACGCGGCGGTCGCCCGGTTCGGCACCATCGACATCCTCGTCAACAACGCGGGCATCAGTCGTGCGTCGTCGGTATTCGCCGACGACGAATCCTTTGGCGAGGCCTGGAACGCCACGCTCGCGGTCAACCTCAGTGCGTACGCGCACCTCGTGCGGCTCGTCGTTCCCCACATGGCGGGTCGGTCGGGTCGCATCGTGAATGTGGCATCGACCGAAGCGATCGTCGCAACGCCGGGCCTCGCTGCCTATTCGGCCGCCAAACATGGCGTCGTGGGCCTCACGAAGAGCCTTGCCGCCGAACTCGGCAGGCACGGCATCAACGTGAACGCGATTTGTCCCGGCCCCATCAACACCGCCATGACGGCGGCCATTCCCGACGACTCGAAAACGATCTATGCCAAACGCAAGGTGCCGCTGCGCCGGTACGGAGAACCCGAAGAGGTCGCACAGATGACATTGAGCGCGTGTCTGCCGGCGGCGAGTTTCCTCAACGGAGCGAGCATCGTCGTCGACGGTGGAATGACGATCCTGCACTAGCAGCAACGTCTCGAAAAACAGGGGAGCGACATGGGCAGCAACCGATCACGGGATGCCGACAAAAGGGATGCCGACAAAAAAAGTTCAGCGGAAGCGGGTCGTCGCATCGGTGTTCGACAAGTTGGCTGGCTGTTGCTCGCCGTCGTAGCGGTTTTGTTTGTTGTGCTGAACAACAACAAGACCGAGATCAACCTCATCGCGGCATCGCCTGAGTGGCCGATGTGGGTTCTCGTCGTCGCGTCGATGGTGATCGGGTTCCTGCTCGCGAAGATGACGGGGCGTCGGCGGGACGACTGATTCTTTGGTCGCGCCAATTTGCTCTTGAGCGCGCTTCAAATAGATTGTCAAACGTATGAAAACCCGTTCAGCCTTGGCGCAGGCGACGATGGATCGCATCGTCGACGCGGCGGTTGCTGCGATCGAAGTCGGGGGCGAACCCGGGTTGCGTGTCAACGACATTGCGCGCGACAGTGAAGTCTCCGTCGCAACGCTGTACCACTACTTTGGCGACCGCGAGGGACTCGTCGTTGCGGCGCGACAAAAGCAGTACGCAGGCTCGACGGGTATCTACTTCGAGCGGTTCTCGCAGGCGGCGCGCGGGGCAAAGACCTGCGGAGAATTGGCGAAGGTGTTGTGCGGATTTTTTGGTCACGCAACCGACGAGTCCAGCCGCGCGATGCGATTCCTTCGGGCCGAGATCATCGGGTCGTCGCGCACGCGCCC
>JBBANY010000028.1:0-15685 GCA_040401695.1 Ilumatobacteraceae bacterium | reverse complement strand
TCGAGTCGTTGCTCGTCGTTCATTCCTGACGGTTTCTCCGCCTCTCGGGCACCGAGGCGGGCTGGGTTACCCTGTCCCCATGGAACAGACACTTCCCGATCCCGGCCTCGCCAAGGGCGAACACCGCTGTCCGGGGGAGACGTACCAAGACGTCCTGCGCCGTGACGAGACCGGCGCGCCGCCGCAGATGATGACCGAATCGTACGAATACCTCGGCGACGAACCGATCGGCTACTACCGCTACACCTCGAAGGAGTTCCTCGAACTTGAATTCGAAAAGGTGTGGTCGAAGGTCTGGCAATGGGCCTGCCGCGAGGAGCACATTCCGAACGTCGGCGACTACTACGTGTACGACATCGGCCACCGCTCGATCATCATCGTGCGCGGCGATGATGGCGTGATTCGCGCGATGGACAACTTCTGCGGTCACCGTGGAACGCAATTGAAACCGTCGTGGGACAACGGCAATGCGAACCGATTCACCTGTCGCTTCCACGGCTGGGCGTGGTCGACGAGTGGCAACATCGCATCGGTGCCGTGTCGTTGGGACTTCCCGGGCCACTCCGACGACGATCTCAAGTTGCCGTCGATCCAGGTCGACACATGGGGTGGTTTCGTCTGGGTGAACTTCGACAAGAACGCGGCCCCGTTGCGCGAATACCTCGGTGTGATGCCCGAGCACTTCACCGACAATTGGGATCTTTCCGACCGCTACCTCGAACTGCACCTGCGCAAGCGTCTGCCTGCGAACTGGAAGGCGTCGATGGGCGCATTCCTCGAGGCGTACCACGTGTACAAGACACACCCCGAGGGTCTGCGCGCAACGGGCGACGCCAACGCGCAGTACGACGTGTTCGGCGAGAACGTGTCGCGTTTCATGCACACGTCGGGTACGCAGAGCCCGCACATCGAACGCAAGCAGACCGAGCAAGAGATACTCAATTTCGTGTTGCGTCGCCGCTACGGCAACCCCGACGATGTGCCGAAGGTGCCCGAGGGCAAGACCGCACGCGACGTGTACTACAAGATCGTGCAGGACGAATTGAAGCAACGGTTCAACCACGACTTCTCGCGGTTCAAGGTCGCCGAGACCCTCGATTCGATCGAGTACTTCGTGTTCCCAAACGCTTTCTTCTTCCCCGGTGCGGCGCGACCGATGGTGTACCGCTTCCTGCCGCACCCGACCGACCCGGACGAGTGCATCTTCGAGTTGCTGTTCCTGCGTTTTGCTCCCGATGGTCAAGAGCCGCCCGCACCCGCGCGTCCTTACGACCTCGACGTGCAGGAGAGTTACATGTCGGCGCCGGGAATGGAAAAGGGCCTTGGCTTCGTCTACGACCAGGACACCGACAACCTCGCAGCACAGCAACGCGGTTTCAAGGGCAGCCTGAAGGGCGGCGAAATTCTCGGCAACTACCAGGAAGTGCGCGTGCGTCACGTGCACAAGGTGATCGACAAGTACCTCGCTCAACCGTGACGAGCCGTTCGTAAGAAATCGCAAAGAATCACGGTCGCCGACTTTTTCGCGGGTGGACGAGGGTTTACCCTTGCGTCACGGTGAACGCACAAGACCCCTTCGACGCACCACCCCGCTCGCGAACGTGGCGGGACATTCCGCCAAGTCCGCCCCTTGGCGTACCGCTGCCGCCGCCGAACGCGCCGTTCGGTGACGCTGACGACGCCGCGTCCCGGCCCCGACCGCGGACCAAGCGCGGGGTCAGAGTGGTCGCGATCGTCGTCGCCGTCGCACTCGCACTGGGTGGCGCCGCGGCCATTTTCTCGGGGAACGACGATTCGCCCGCCGAGTCGATTCCGTCGACAACCGCAGTCGACGACCCGACAGAGAGCACCGAAGACAACGCCAACAACAGCACGCCGACCACCGAAGCCGATGCCGGCAGTCAGGCGCCAGCCGGCAGCCCCGAACGGGTGGCAAAGGAGGTCGGTCCGTCGGTGGTGCAGATCGAGTCGAACGGTGAAATCGGAAGCGGCGTGATCTACGACGAGTCGGGTCTCGTTCTCACGGCGCACCATGTCGTCGAGTCGGCCGAAACCTTCAACGTCGTGTTGAACGACGGCACAAAGTTGCGCGGCCGCGTCGTCGGGCGCCGTCCGGCGAGGGATCTCGCGGTGCTCGCCGTCGAGTCGACGAAGGAACTGCCGGCCGCGAAATTGGGTGGCGACGACCTCGCCATCGGCCAGCCCGTGGTGGCCCTCGGGAGCCCATTCGGATATCAGGCATCGGTGACATCGGGAATCATCAGTGGGCTCAACCGACAGTTGACCATCGGTTCGATGACGCTCACCGGTCTCATCCAGACGGATGCAGCGATCAACCCGGGTAATTCGGGCGGCCCACTCGTCGATGCGAAGAACCGCGTGATCGGTATCAACACGGCGATCGCCAGCACTTCGGGTGGCAGCAATGGCGTCGGCTTTGCGGTGCCGATTCCCGACGCGCAGGACTTGATGGATGAAGTCGAAAAAGCAGGTGGTGCCGAAGCGCCGACGCTTCCCGCAACCGAAAACGCGTTCGGCAACCCCGGCAACGGCTTCGACTTCCAGTTGCCCGACTCGCTCGGCGATTTGTTCGGTGATCTCTTCGACCAACTCGACCCGGGTCAAGGCGCACCGAACGACGGCTTCGGCGCGCCACCGGCAGCCGACACGGGGATCGTCGAAATTGAACCGGCGCCGCGTGGGTGGACCGAATCGAACAACATGTCGTTCCGCTCCGGTGACCAGGGTGTCGAGACGATCATCCTGACGGGACCCGATGGAACCGTGACGGTGACAGCAACGAAGGGACCCGAGGCGAAGAACGCCGCCGAGGTCTACAACGGCAAGGGAGAGGTGCGGCGGCTGGCCGACGACCTCACCGTGATCGTCGAGGGCACACCGGGTGTGTCGTCGTCCGATCTCGAGGCGATCGCCGACGCGGTACGCGAAAAGTGAACGGGAGAGCGCAATGACGACCCAACTCGAAACGCTGAAAGTCGAACTCTCGCGGCACGTCGTCGGACAAGAGCGTGTCGTCGAACGCCTCATCATCTCGATGGTCGCCAACGGCCATTGCTTGCTCGAGGGTGTGCCAGGTGTCGGCAAGACGATGATGACATCGACGCTCGCGCGGATGGTCGGCGGCACTTTCGCGCGCATCCAGTTCACCCCCGACCTGCTTCCGGCTGACATCGTGGGAACACGCATCTACCGGGCATCACGCGAGGCCTTCGACATCGAGCTCGGACCGGTGTTCGCCAATTTCGTTCTCGCGGATGAAATCAACCGCGCCCCGGCAAAAGTGCAGTCGGCGCTCCTTGAAGTGATGGCCGAGCGTCAGGTGTCGATCGGTGGCGTGACAACCAAGTTGACGCCTCCGTTCATGGTCCTCGCGACTCAAAACCCCATCGAACAAGAAGGGGTCTACGCATTGCCCGAGGCGCAACGCGACCGATTCCTCATGCGCGTCCCCGTCGACTATCCGACGCCCGCGCAAGAAGCCGAGATCGCCCGGCGAAGTGCCGCTCCCACACCGCCGCCGACACAGGTCTTGTCGCTCGATGAACTCCTCGAACTCCAGCGCGCCGCGGCCGAACTACCCGTCCCCGAAGCGGTTGCCGACTACGCGGTTCGACTCGTCGTCGCCACGCGTGAACCCCGCTCCTTCGGCTTCGACGCACTCGACGGCTGGTTGTCGTTCGGTGCCAGCCCGCGCGCGACGCTCGGCCTGCTTGCCGCGGGTCGCGCGCTTGCGCTGATGCGCGGTCACTCAACCGTGCGAGTGCAGGACATCTACGACGTTGCCTACGACGTGTTGAATCACCGTCTCGTTTTGTCGTGGGATGCCGTCACCCGCGGTGCGACGGTCGACGAGTTCATCGTCGCGCTGCTCGAGCGCGTTCTCGCGCCCTCCGGTTGGTGAGGAAACGACGATGCGCCGCGCTGCGCCGCCCCGACTTCCGAAGTCACTGATCCCGGTGACACGGCGCATCTCGGGTTTGTTGCACGGCGACTACTCCGGTCTTTTGCACCGCGCGGGTTCGGAGTTGGGCGACATTCGCCGCTACACCGACGGCGACGACGTGCGTCTCATCGACTGGCCGGCCACCGCGCGCACGAACGAGACGCAGGTCCACGACACGATCGCCGATCATGAACTCGAGGTGTGGCTCGTCGTCGATGCGTCGGCGAGCATGTCGTTCGGCACCGCGCGTTCGACGAAGTACAGACTCGCGCTCGATGCCGCGGGGGCGATCGGGCTGCTCATCGTCCAGTCGGGCAACCGACTCGGCTGCGTCGTGGCCGGTGGCAAAGGCCGCATCATGCCCAAATCGGGAACCGACCATCTCGCGGCCGTCCTCGCAACTCTCGAGCGTTCGACGGCGGAACCGGGCTCGACGACCGCCGATCCCGTGGCCGCTCTGGCGATGCCGATGTCACCGCGCACCCGGCGCGGTCTCGTCGTCGTCGTTTCCGATTTTCTCGATGCTGCATGGCCTGCGGAGTTGTCGCGTCTCGGCCGTCGGCACGACGTGATCGCCGTCGTCGTGTCCGACCCGCGCGAGTTCACCCTGCCCGACGTCGGTGTGATCGACCTCGAGGACGTCGAGACGGGACGTGTCGCGACCGTCGACACCTCCCGCACCGACGTGCGAACGCGATTTGCCGAAAGCTCGGCGCGAACCTTCGCGGCGAGGGTGGCATCGTTGCGCGCGGCACGTGTGGACGTCGTCGATCTGCGCACCGATGCCGACTGGGTGCCGGTTCTCGCGGGCTTTCTGCGGTCGCGCAAACGACGTCTGGCCGCCGGGAGCCGCTCGTGATTGGGCTCACGCTCCTCTCGCCGTGGCGGTTGTCGTTGCTCGTCCTGCCATTGGCGCTGATCGTCTTGAGCGTCGTCGATGTCAGGCGCAAGCCGAAACAGCGGGTGCGTTTCAGTTCGCTCGAATTGTTCGACGACCTTGTCGTGTCGCCTTCGCGGCTGAAGCAGATTCTGCCGACGGGCCTCGTGGTGCTGGCGATGTGTGCGGGTGTGGTCGCGGCTGCTCGTCCTGCCTACGAGGAAACCGACAAGACCGAGAAGGCGGTCGTCGCACTCGCTATCGATGTGTCGTTGTCGATGAGCGCCACCGACGTCGCACCGTCGCGCATCGAAGTGGCGAAGAAGTCGGCGATTCGGTTCGTCGACAACGCGCCTGCAGACACGTTGATCGGAGTGGTCGCCTTCGACAGCACCGCGCAGCAGATCATCTCCGCGACCGACAACCGCGATGCAATACGACGTGTCATTTCGCGCCTCGAGCCGGGTACCGGCACCGCGATCGGCGAGGCGATCTTCGCCTCGCTCGACACGATTGCTTCGGCGGCCGACGTGACGGACGCCGAAAAGAGCGCGGGCACGATCATTCTGCTGTCCGACGGCACCACGACGACGGGCCGTCCCGACAACGAGGCCGCGGCTGCAGCGCAGGCGAGGGGAGTGAAGGTGAACACCATCGCCTTCGGAACCGCCGATGGAACGGTGGTGACTCCCGATGGTCAAACGGTGCCCGTGCCGCCCGACGAGCAGGCCCTGCAGAACATCGCCGACATCGCCCGCGGCAAGAGCTTCACGGCGACGACCGAGGACGCCCTCACCAAGATCTACGAATCGCTTGGCAGCGCCATCGTTCGCAAGACCCTGATGAAAGAAGCCTCGGGGCTATTCGCGCTCGCGGCCGTTGTTCTCTTGTTCCTCGCCGCGGTCGTGTCGCAGCGTTGGTTCCGCAGACTGCTTTAGTCGCCTTCGATGATCGCAATTGCGGCGCGAGCCACAGTGGCCGCCGCCTTGTTGCCGAGCGCCGCGCTCATCGCCTCCATGTTCGGAACGTCGAAGAGGGCGGAGAGCACCACGAGTTTCTCGTTCGAAACACGCGGCATGTCGTCGCTGATCCAGTTGCGAAGTTGTTGGGTCAAAAGTTCCACACGGCCGTAACGAGCCATCGCGGCGGCGGGCCATTCGTGGGCCAGTGCCTCGGATGTGCGTGTGACGATGCCGTGCTTTTCAGAAAACTCGACGCGCAGTTCGGCGAGGGCGAGAAGCCGTGACGGAAGGTCACCCCGGGGTGGAGCCGCGGTGAAGTAGTGCTCGACCCGTGGGTAGAGGTATCCGATCATCCCGGCGACGACGTCGTTGAACGATCCGAAGTAACGAAAGAGCGTGCGCTCGGAAACCCCTGCGCGCGCGGCCACCTCGGCGACCGGCGGGTTGTAGCGACCTTCGCCGAACAGTTCGACGAGGGCCTCGTAGACCGCTCGCTTGCCGCGCTCGACGCGTTCGTGCCGGCCGTCCTTTTTTTCGGAGAGATCGGCCCGCGTTGCGTCACCCGCCGGGTCGTTGGTGTCGTCGGCCATGGACACAGAATAATGAGGTGAATGTCCCTAGTGGCAGAACTCATGACAAATCAGGGCACCGTATGCTCGGGCCGGTGAACACTGCGGTCGACGAGTTCTACGCCCGTGCGGGCCTCGTCCGCCATGCCGGGGCCATGGAGTTCTGGGAGGAATTGGCTCTGCGCTGTGGCGATGCCGTTGCCGGCGAGGTTGGTGAACTGCTGAAGCGGCGGGCATTCGGCCGGTCGGTGGCGAGCGACGTCGACGTGTTTTGTCTCGATCTCGATCGGCAACGGGCGACGGTCGACGCAGCCGCGCCACACACCCACGCCTGGCTCGACATCCTTGCGGGAATCGACGACCTCAATGCCGCGATCGACCTCGGCTGTGGTGGCGGGGTTGCCACGTGTTTTCTCGCCTGGGCAAACCCGAACGCGCGGGTCGTCGGCGTGGATGCAAGTCCGGCCGCGATTGCAACCGCACGGGACATGGCGACCGAGTTGTCTCTCTGCAACGTCGAGTTTGTCGTGGCCGACATCGACGGGTTCGACGCGGGTCGTGAATTCGATCTCGTCACGTCGAGCGCGGTGTGGGCCGAGACCGTCGACTGGGTCCACGCCGGACGCTGGTGGTCGGCACTCAATGAACTGCCGCGCCTGCTTTCGCCCGGTGCGGTTCACGCGTCGCTTGCGGCAACCGCCGCCCGTCACCTCGTCGACGATGGTGTCTATCTTTCGCTCGAACGCTGTCGAGATCTCGCGGGATTCGGAGCGTGGGTTGGCGCCCAGCAGAATCTCGGCCTGAATTTCGATGCAAGCATCAGCGACATGCTGACGATCGACGGTGTCCTCACCGGCCCCGAGCGGTTGCCGCTCGTCGCCACGCATCGAGGAACGCTTCCCGCGAGTGCACACGATCTCGTGCAATGGCGGTTGCGGGTCGGCGACGAACGATTGGACGAGGCGTTGATGGCCGAAATGGTGATGGTGTCGGGCGACTCGCCTTGGGAACTCGTCGCCGGGACGATGTTCGAGGCCAGCGAAGACGACGATGATTTCTCGGCGGCACTGTTGTTGTTGGAAAGTGGCGATGCCGGCAAGTTGTACTTCGCCACGACTCGCGGGGTGCGGGAAGTCTTGGCATCGAGTCCCGACGGTGGTGCCGAGCAGTTCCGGCCTCTCTATCGGCGAATGCGCGACCATCTCGGCAAGCGTCAATCAGTCGTTTCACGACGTACGGCAACCACCGACGATCTCGAAGTCGTCGTTCCGCGACCGGTCGTCAGTCGTGGTGGGGGACGATGACGACGGGCACCGTGCTGTGCGCCGCCACGTAGGAGGCAACGGATCCGAGGATCACGCCACTCAGTCCGGTGTGTCCCTTCGCACCGATGACCACGAGATCGGCATCGGTGTCGCGCAACTCGACGCGTGCCTCGCCCTGAACGAGCGCGTGTTTCAGCATCACCTGATGTTCTTTGGCGAGGGGTAGGAACTGATCGAACTCTTTGTCGACGAGTTCGGTCGGCACCGATTCGTCGATCGTGAGCGCGGCACCGAGCTCGTTGCCGTAGATGTAGGGATGCCACACGTGGAGAAGAAGGACCGTGTCCCCGGGTTGCGAATTCTCGATCGCCCATCGTGCCGCACTGCGAGCGTTCGGTGAGCCGTCGGTACCGACGACCACCCGTTGCGCCTTGTGTCTGTCTCTCATGTCAATCGCCTCCTGGATGGAAATTGCTTGTCGAATTCGCGTCAGGTCAGCCTGTCGAGCAGTTCGTCGAGCCGTGTCACCGCGACTCCGATCGACTGGTCGGCTATCCCGAACGGAATCATCAGGTTGTTTCCCGCACGCATCGACCCGCACGAGTAGACGACGTTCGGCACGTAGCCGTTGCGCTCGGCCTGCAAGGGTGAGAGAAGCGGTTCGTCGAGAACGGAAATCACCCGCATCGGGTCGTGGCGGTCGAGCAACATGGCGCCGAGCGTGTAGGTCCGCATCGGCCCGACGGCATGGGTGAGAACGAGCCATCCCGCCTCCGTTTCGATGGGTGCACCCGAGTTGCCGAGCTGGATCAGTTCCCACGAGCGAGTGGGCCGTTGCAAAACCTCGCTGCGTTCCCAGTATTCCAAGTGGTGTGACATTGCGATCGAGTTGGTCTCGAAGTCGGCGCGCGACAGGGCGACATACCACCCGTCGATCTTCTTGGGGAAGATCGCGAGGCCTTTGCCTTCGGCGGCCGGGCCGGAAATCGGGGAGATGTCGAACGTCGCGAAGTCGTCGGTTTCGATCATCTGCTGGGAAATGTCGGTGCCGTCGAACGCCGTGTACGTCGCCACGTATTTCGGATTGTCCGGAGCCCATTCGGTGCGCGTGAAGCGGGCATCCTCCATTCCCCTCCACTCCGCGGCGGCGAAAGGCCACAGGATCCGCTCGGATTCGTGCGAGTCGCGCGGATAGCGGACCTTGTAGTTGCGCTCGGCGATGGCGCGAAAGTGCTCGGCGGTCTGCTCGGCGTGACGGTAGGTGTCGCGGTCGTGGATCAACCGTGTCAGGCGTTCTTCCATCTCGCCGACCGAGAACGAATCGCCGAGCGCCTCGAGAACGTAGTGGGCATTCTCGCCGTAGTCACCTGCGCGCTCGAGGAGGCCGATGAACGACATGTGCTCCAGTTTCGACTCGCAGTGGGTGCCCGCGGTGAGGCGGGGGAGGGCCGGATCGACGGACACCTCACCGGCAGTGTCGATGGTGCCGGTGCGGAAGCCGATCGACGAGCGATGTCCCTCGCTGATGCAGCGGACGCTCATGATGAAACGCGTCGTCCCCGCCGGAAGGTTGCTCTGGTCGAAGTGTTCGACGGCCGACGGATTGGTGATGCACGCACCCTCGACGGAGGATTCATGACTGAAGAAGGCGCCGATCAAGCGCCACCGCGCTTCGTCGAGCTCGGCGTCGGGGGCGATGCGGTTCGCGACACGTTGGGCGTGTGACTCGAGAAGAAGACCGAGGTCCTCGTGTCGGTCACCGAACTTTGACTCGACTTCGACCAATGCCTCCCGAACCTCCTCGCGGGTCAGTTGCATGACGCGACCGATGATGAGGCTCGTTCTCGACTCCCTCGAGCCAAAGTCGTCGTGACCCGCAACGAAGAGTCTCGAGAGAACCCGTGACGGGTCAGGTGAGATGAGGAGGGGCATTCGCCGTGCAACCATCGCGGGGGCCGTCAGTGCGCGGCCTGAAGCAGGTGTTCATGCTGCAACGCGCTGATCATGGAAATCGTCGACTCGGCACCCTGGTTCTCGTTCACACCCGATGGTGCGAGACCATCGAAGCCGCCATGGCTTTCGTGGTCGAGCATCGGCACTCCTGCATCGTTGTGGCCGCGGAACCAAGCGGTCGCAAGGGCAAGGGAGTCGAGCCAGAAGTCGTCGTTGGTGAGATGCCACGCACGGGCGCAGGCGTTCGCAATGCCGGCGACCTCGATGGGTTGCTGGTCGAACGCCGGCTGCGGGTCGTGCGGTCCGCGACCCCCGACCGGGGTGACCGACAAACGCCCGTCGTGGGTTTCGCGACGCACCAGCCATTCGAGGAGATCGAGACCCGTCTCGATGTAGTCGACTGAACCGGTTCCCTCGCCGGCCGCGAGCAACGCCTCGGGAATGAGGGCATTGTGGTACGCCAAACGATCCTCGGGCCACGGCCACGTGCGATCGGCACGCACCATGTCGCACACCTCTTCGCCCGCGTCGTGGAGAAGGAACGCCGCGTCGTGGTGGTGCGGGTCGATTCGGGCCACTTCTGCGGCGCCGAGCGCCGCGTAACACATCGAGCGAATCGCGGATCCCCGGTGGAGGCACGTGTGGTCGAAGGCGCGTTGTGCCTCGCGGCGGATGTGGTCATTGAAACCGAGGCGGGCCGCGGTGCCGAATGCCCAGAGAGCGCGACCCCAGCAGTCGTCGGTCGACGGGGCATCGACCCACACACGTTGGAAACTGAGACGGTTGCGGATCATTCCCGACTCGTCGACTGCGTCGTGGACGAAGTCGAGTGCGATACGACCGAGCACCTCGGCCCCGAACGATCGGCCGCCGTCGTGAAGCGCCGTGACCGCGAGGCGGGCATTGTCGTCCGTGCAGTACCCATAACTGAAACGGGGATGCCGACCCTTGGCGTGTTCCAGAATGCCGCGGTCGTCGGTGAGGCGGGAGAGGTGACGGAACGTGACGCGGTCCGGGTTGTCGAGTGCCGCTCGGGTCGTCATTGCCCACCGCCGAACGAGGCTGCGCCGCCGAAAGCGGCGGTCGATGCGAGAGGGGAAACGCGCTGCGATGCGTACGCGGGATTTGCAACCCGTGCCGCGAGGTCGGCGTAGTCGGCGGCGACGGCAGTCCACCGGTACGACGGGGCCATCGATGCCGCAACCAACGACATGTTCGCGACGAGGCGACGATCCGTGATCACGCGCTCCATCGCTTCGGCGAGGTGTTGCGGAGCGGCGTGTCCGACGAGGAGACCAGCTCCGTCGGCGAGAATTTCCTCGGCGTGCGGGAATCGCGTCGCGATGACCGGTCGTCCGGCGGCAATCGCGTCGACGAGCACGCCCGACGTGATCTGGTCGTCCGAATCGTAAGGAAGTACGACGCATGTCGAACGTTCGATGAGGTCGAGCAGCGACCCGAGCGGTCGGTACGACGGGTCGAACTCGACGGCGTCGGCGACACCGAGTCGTTCGGCACGTGCCATGAGCATTTCGCGGTACGCCTCTCCGTCGTTTTCGAGAACGCGGGGATGCGTGCGCCCGGCGACCACGTATCGCGCCGACAAGCCGCGTGCCTTCAGTTCACCCAAGGCGTCGATCACCCATTCGATGCCTTTCCCCGGCCCGAGCAAGCCCCATGTGAGGAAGGTGGGCTCGTCCGACACGGGTGGGGAGCCGAGTGTGCGGGGCACGGTGGCACCGTGGACGATGGTCGAGATCTTGTTCCGATCGATGTCGTAGCCGGACTCCAACCGTGCACTTGCCGTTTCGGTCATCGTCACGACTGCCGCCGACGAGTCGACGATGCGTTCGAGTATCCGCCGCTGTGACGCCGTCGGCCGAAGTGAAACGGTGTGGAGCGTCGTCACGACGGGAATCTCCACCTCGTCGAGGAGGTCGAGGACTTCACTGCCGTCGGGTCCACCGTAGATGCCGTACTCGTGCTGGAGGAGAAGACACTCGTAAGCGTTCACGCGTCTGGCCACCGCCAGACGCGACGACGTCGACCCCGGCCGAAGAAGTGCGACGACACGCATGTCGTCGGACCTGCTGTCGTCGACCGCGGAACGCACGACGCCCACGTCACGGATGCCGATCGCAGAGAGACCGTCGGTCAACGCGGCGGCAAAGGTGGCAAGGCCACAGGGTGTCGGTGGATAGGTGCCGAGGACTGCGAGTGCCGGAGATCGCCACTGACTCATCACTACTTCTTCCTTTCTCTGGTTGTTCCACTGGTCGAACGAAGGTTGAACAGGCCGATTAAGGCACCGAATGTGAGAAGTGCGAGCGCGATCGCCAGAAACACCCAGTTGAACCGTGGACCGGTGTTCGGCAACTCGTCGGGGAAGAGGACGAGGAAGTCGCTTTCCGCGGGCAGTGTCGTCGAAGTCGGCGGCACGAGGACCTGAAGCTCGGGTGCCGCGGTCGTCGTCGGGGCGACGGTGGTTGCGGGGATGGTGGTTGCGGGGATGGTGGTCGTGGGAATGGTGGTGGCGGGAATGGTCGTCGAAACCACGGTCGTCGCCGGGGTCGTTGTGGTCGGCGCGACCGTCGAGGTCGTGGGCGCGGCGGTCGTGGTCGTCGGTTCGACGGTTGTGGTTGTTGCCGGCAGCGTCGTCGTGGTTGTCGTCGTTGTGGTCGGCGCGACCGTCGAGGTCGTGGGCGCGGCGGTCGTGGTCGTCGGTTCGACGGTTGTGGTTGTTGCCGGCAGCGTCGTCGTGGTTGTCGTCGTTGTCGTGGTCGTCGTCGACGTCGTCGAAGTGGTGGTCGAAGTGGGCGGCACGACGCACCGCGACCGTGACCGCCATCGGAGATCGACGGTGACGCCATTGGTCGTCGACACCTGACTGCCACCGTTCGGTGCGACCACGGTGCAGTCGACTGATACGAGTCGGAATCCCTCGCCCATCGTTTCCGTCACCGTGTATGCCGCGAAGTCGGTGACACCCGGAAAGGTCTTCGTGTTCGCGCTGGTGCCGTCGTCGGTCAGGTCGAAGTTGGCGAGCGGAGCGGGGGACGCATTGAAGCCGAACTGCCTGTCGCCCTCGACCGACGACTCCTTGATGATCGTCAGTGACGCCGCGTACACGACCGCCTGGCTCGACAGAGCACGATCCTGGTTGCCGGCTCCGCAATTCGTCGAGTCCGAACAGCCGAGGTCGATGACTCGCATGTGGTACGGCGATCCGGGAATCGCGACGGCAGAAGAAGCCGCTCCCCAGTCGCGGCGTTCGGCGATGTGGCCGCCCCACGCAAGAATCACCGTCGCGTCGACTGCGGTCATGTACACGGTGATGCTCGTCTGGCTGGTTCCCGCGTACGTCCCCGAACGCACGTGGGCGGTCGGGTTCGATGCGAGGAGGCAGGTCGACGAACCACACAGATTGCCGCTGTTCGTCACGGTCTGACCGCCGGTCGGGAAGGTCGCGCCGAACACGGTGAAGTTCCTGTCGGACACCTCGGTCACGCCAGCCGCTGCAACGTTCGGGTCGACCGGTATCGCCAGCTGTGCGGACGCGCCGCAGGTGTAGCCCGCGCAGGGGTCGGCGGCGGTCACCGTTCGGTCGTACGACGTCAGGTAGTCGATGGCGTGCTTGCCGGACTGGGTCGAATCCCATTCGATGGTCACGGCGTAGGTGGCACCCGGTGTCAGGTCGGTCATTGCCGCGCGGTACGCGACGCTGCTGCCCTCGTAGTAGAGCGAATCGTTCTTGTTGAGATTGCCGTTCTGCCACTGTGCGGGATTCGCGGTGTCGCACACCGTCCCGAGGTTGGCGCACTGATCGAGCTTGACGGAGGCCTTGGCCTGCGCCGGGAGTGCGGTTGCAAGTGCCCAGGCTGCAGCGGTCACGAGGGCGACGACCACCGTCGATGCCACCGCCCGACGCCTGCGTCGGACGAAGGACGAAAACCTCCGCGTCCCAGAATTCAATTCGGCGATCTCGCCGTGTCCCGTTGACGTACCCATGTCAGCCTCCCGTCGTGCGTTGAGAACTGATCGGGGTCCGGGATCAGAGTCGGCAACCTAATTGCGGTTTGCGACACCAACAAGCGACAATCCTCACTTCTACGAGCCGATGTCGCTTCGTAGGTTTCGTGCGTGAAGGTTCACGCAACGTCGCGGCGGCGTTCGTTCTTGTTCGCGGTCTTGGCGGCGACCACCGCGGTGTCTTTTGTTCCCGACCGCGGGGTTGTCGTACGTGTCGACCCGGCCTTCGGTGTGCACCCACCAGTCGTTGCGGTGCGTATGACGCGTGATGAACGACGAACGGTCGCAATGATGACGGCGGAAACGACGCGTCTCGAGGTGTCCTCCCTCGGCGTCCCACGCACGGCGACATCCATCGAGTGGAAGATCGAACCTTCGGCGGTCGGCAGCAGAACCCTCGCATTGTCACGACAGGTGTTGGCGAGGTTGCAATTTCTTCTCGAAGATCTCGGTCTCGTTCGGGTGGCTCCCACGTACGTCGTCGCCGCTCGTTCGCAGGCGTTCATCAACGACGTGCTCGAGTCGATCGACTGCTTCCCGAACTTGGTGCGTACCGGCGGCGTCCACCTGATGGGTGCAACGTTGTGCAACCGAAGGGTGGTGGTCATCAATCTGACCGGCTATCTCTTCCTGCTCAGCGCCGGTGATCGATTGACGTCGTCGCTGGAGTCCGCGCCGGAACCCGCGATACGGAACGTCAACTACAAGATCGCCGACAGAAACATCTCGGGTCTCGCCCACGAATGGGTCCACATCGCACGTGCTTCGGCGAATGACGGACGTGTCGCCCCCGACGAGCCCGCGTGGGTGCGCGAAGGCATCGCGGAGTTGCTCGCCGGTGTCGCGCGTGTGCTGGCGTTTCCTGCGCGCATGGATTACGTCGAGTTTCACGTCGTGAGGCTGCGCAAGTTCGCCGACTGGCGTCGTACGTGCACCGAGCCACTGCGTCGGTACCGCGCCGATTCCGACTTGTTGGCGGGGTGTGAGTACTACCTAGGGGCGCTTGCGATGGAGTACCTCGTCGCGCGGATGGGTGGATTGGCAAAAGTGATCACGTTGTTCCGACGCAGTGCAGAGACGCTCGATTTCTCGAGGTCGTTTCTTGCGACGTACGGAATGAAACTCGAGAACTTCGAAACCCGAATGGACTTCTACCTCGGTGGCATCGCGGCCCTTCCGGACCCGTGAATTCCCGACGACGAGGGATCACGGTGTCGAGTCGGTACGGATGTCTCCTGACAGCGCGGTCAATTTGGTCTTGACTCGTGGTCGCCAGAGTGACCGTCCACGGGGACGGTCGGGGAACAGGAGAATCCAATGATCAAGACACTGTTGTGCGACGACCATGCATTGCTGCGGGAGTCACTCCCGCTCGCGCTGCAAAGTGAGGGCGATTTCGAATTCGTCGGCTCGGTGGGCAACATCGGCGACGCCATCGGTGTGGCGGCGCGGGAGGCGGTCGACGTTGCGCTGATCGACCTCCATCTCGACGGTGAGAGCGGTCTTTCGCTCGTCGCCCATCTGCGTGATTCGCTGCCTGACTGTCGTTCGATCATCCTGACCGGCTTCGTGTCCGATGACCTGGTCTACGAGGCGGGACGCCTCGGCGCCTTCGACGTCATCGACAAGCACACGTCGACGAAGGAGATCGCCTCGCGCATGCGCACCGCCGTCGGGGGGCGCCGACTACTCGACGATTTCACGCGGCGTGCGGCGAAGGAGCGTCTCGCCGACGCGGGGTTGCTTGCTTATCGCGAACTCGGAACGACCGACCACGAAATTCTCTCGCTCATCGCGCAGGGAATGACCGACAAGCAGATCAGCCAGAGAGTCTTCCTGAGTGCCCAGACCGTCCGCAACCGCATCTCGCGCCTTCTCGGTCTGCTCGGTCGTGACAATCGCACGCAGCTCGCACTCATGGTGACGTCGCTCGATGCGTTCGTGACGAAGCCGCTCGTCTCGTCGTTGTCGGCGCAGAGAAAGTGAACTCGCATGCCCAACTCGTCGGGTGATGCCGGGGTGGACCCCGTCGTTCGTCAACTGAAGGAGGCTCCCGACTCGCGGGT